>NZ_DBNHEF010000019.1:0-62355 GCF_057138825.1 Candidatus Defluviilinea gracilis | reverse complement strand
ACTTCAAGCCCGGCAGTTGCGCCTCGCCCTGCGCAACCAACTCCGCCTCAGATTCAACCAGAAGCGCAAAATGTTTCGCGCGCGCGCGCCATCTTCAGCGCGGCGGGTGAAGAGAAACCCATCAACCCCGCCGATTTCGACTTTGCCCTGGCAGAGGATGCGGCGGCTGTGAAAGCAATACAGCAGACGCGCGGTGGAGCAAATTCCATATCGGGAACGAAACGGAGTTCGCGCCGAATCCTGGGTATGACGATGAAACAGGTCGTCCTACTTGGAGCGCTGGCGTTTGCCTTCGTGTGTATTCTGGCGATATTTGGTTATGTGATCTTTAGCATGTCTTGAGTTTTTCTTGTCCATTTTTTTATCCATCGTCATTCCCGCATACAATGAAGAAAGCCGCCTGCCCGATACGTTGGAGCAGGTTTTTCGATTCATCGAGAAGCAAAATTTTTCCTCCGAGGTGATCGTGGTGGAAAATGGAAGTGTGGATCGCACGTATGAAGTGGCGCGATCGTTCGCAGACGCGCATGAAAATTTTCGCGTGATCCAAACCGAGCGGGGCAAAGGCGCGGCGGTGAAACGCGGGATGCTCGAGGCGCGCGGCGAGTATCGCTTCATGTGCGACGCCGACCTTTCGATGCCGGTGGACGAGATTCTCAAATTCATCCCGCCCGCGTTGACCGATTTCGATATCGCCATCGCCTCGCGCGAGGTGGAAGGCTCGACGCGTTACAACGAGCCGCGCTATCGTCACTTCGGCGGGCGCGGAATCAATTACATCATTCAACTCTTTGCGTTGCCCGGCTTGAACGACACGCAATGCGGCTTCAAATGTTTTCGCGCCGATGTGGTGAACGCGATCTTCCCCTTGCAACGAATGCGCTATTGGTCGTTCGATGTCGAATTACTTTTCATCGCCCGCCGCCTCGGGTATCGCGCGCGAGAAATTCCCATTGATTGGTATTATCATCCCGAAACCAAAGTGAACGCGATGCGCGACGCATTGCGCATGATCGGCGACATTTTTCATATCCGCATCAACGCCTGGCGCGGCAAATATGAAGCGCGTTAAACCGAATCTCAAATTCGAATCGGATCTGTGGGACAGCGGATTGCAATTCATCGCTGGCTTGGACGAAGCCGGGCGCGGCGCATTGGCTGGACCAGTCGCAGTGGGCGCGGTGATCCTGCCGCATGACGACAAACCGCTTCTTTCTCGGACGTTGAGGCTGGTCCGCGATTCCAAGCAGTTGACGCCGCTTCAGCGCGACTCAATCGCGCCGGCGATCAAGGAGATCGCGCTGGCATGGAGCGTGGGATTCGCCGACGCGGAGGAAATCGATTCGCAGGGGATCGTGCGAGCGACTCGTCTCGCCGCCGTCCGCGCGTTGCATCAGTTTTCGATTTCGCCGCAATACCTGTTGACCGATTTTCGACTCGAACTCCCCCAATTGGATATTTCACAAACCAGCATCGTCAAAGGAGACGCGCATTGCCTGAGCATCGCGTGCGCGTCCATCCTTGCGAAGACCGAGCGCGACGCGTTGATGCGCGAACTTGACGAACGTCATCCCGGCTATGGGCTTGCGAAACATAAAGGATACGGCACACAGACTCACCGATCCGCGATGAGGCGGTTGGGGATGTCGGCGATTCATCGGAGAACGTTTCGAGTCAAATAGTACCGCAAAGTTCACTTTGCGTTTATATACCGAAAGAAAACAGACAAATGGCAAGGTGAACCTTGCCGTACGCAATCAAATCCCTTTGCGCATCCTCAAAAAGAATTTTGTGATCTCCTCCGCAATGGCAGGGACGAGCGCGAAGCCGACGACCACAGCCCATTCGCGGACGGAGAGGAAATGTGTGTTGAAGATCGGCTGGAGGAAGGGGACGTTGATGACCAGCAACAACAGCACGATCGAAAGTCCCACCGCGTATTGCATCGAGCGGTTTGAAAAGATGCCGATGCTGAACAGCGAAGCGCGTTCCGAACGGACAGTGTAGGCGCGGAACAACTCGCACAGCGACAGCGTAACGAACGCCATCGTCTCGGCAGATTGCACATCCACGCCGCGCCAATCATGCTGAAGAATGTACGTGATGGGGTTGCCCACCAGCGTCGCGCCCGCTTCGAGATGCCACAACAAACCCATGCCGAACGCGGCAAGCACCGCCACCGTCTGCGCGATGGTCTGCACGATCAAGCCCGCGCGCATCGAGCGGTTGACGATGGGTTCGTCTTTGGCGCGCGGTTTTTGAAGCATGATATCCGGGTCGCCTTTTTCGACGGCGAGGGCGAGGGCTGGGGCGCCGTCGGTGATGAGGTTAAGCCAGAGCAGTTGAATGGCGGTAAGAGGCGCGGGGAGTCCCGCCAGGGTGGCGAGGAAGATGATCATGATCTCGGCGATGTTGGAGGACAAAAGGAAGAACACAAACTTGCGGATGTTCGAGTAGATGACGCGCCCCTGCTCGACCGCGTGAACGATGCTGGCGTAATTGTCGTCGGTCAATACCATGTCGGCGGTTTCTTTCGCCACGTCGGTGCCGGTGATGCCCATTGCCACGCCGATGTCGGCGCGTTTGATGGCGGGCGCGTCGTTCACGCCGTCGCCGGTCATCGCCACGATCTCATTGTTGGCTTGCAGAGCGTCCACGATTCTCAATTTATGTTCGGGAGAGACGCGCGCGAACACGTCCGTTTCTTCGATGATGTCTTTGAGGTCGCGGTCGCTGATGGCATCCAGTTGCGCGCCGGTCATCACTTTTCTGCCGGGTTTCAACAAGCCGATGGTTTCAGCGATCGCTTTTGCCGTGTTGGGATAATCGCCTGTGATCATCACCGTGCGGATGCCGGCTTTGCGAGCCTCTTCCAGCGCGGGTTTCACCTCGGTGCGCGCGGGGTCGATCATGCCCAACAAGCCGACGAAGACGAGATCATGTTCAAGCTCGTTCGTGATGATCTGCGCCGGGTTATCCGGCACATCTTTGACGATGCGATACGCCACGCCCAGCACGCGCAAGGCGTCTTTCGTCATCGCGTCGTTGGCGGCGAGGATGCGGTCGCGCAGGGCGGGACCCAACGGCACAGACTCATCATCCATGTTTTGGTATTGCGTGCAGAGATCGAGCACCACGTCCGGCGCGCCTTTGACGGCGATCACATCCCACGATTTATGGCTTTCATCGGTGAACGGCGAGGGATCGCCCGGTCGCGGCGCGAACACATCATGGATCGTGATCATGCGCTTGCGGTCCGAATCGAACGGCACTTCATTCTCGCGCGGGTACGCCTCGCGGACCTGCATGTGAATCGCGCCGGCTTTCATCGCGGCGACCAGCAATGAACCCTCCGTCGGGTCGCCGACGATGCGATAGGTCTTTTGTTGTTCGTCTTCACCGGTTGTTTCGAGCAAGGCGTCGTTGTTCAACAGACCGATCCATAACGCGGTGAGCGCGGCGGGATATTCCGAAATATTCCTCTTCTTTCCATCCACCATAAAATCGCCGACCGGCGCGTAGCCTGTGCCGGTGATGTTGATGAATTGTCCGTCCACCCACATGCGCGTGACCGTCATTTCGTTTTGCGTGAGCGTGCCGGTTTTATCGGAGCAAATGACCGTGGCGGAACCAAGCGTTTCCACCGAGGACAGTTTACGCACGAGCGCGTGACGCTTGATCATCTCGCGCATCCCCAACGCCAGTGAAATGGTCACCACCGCGGGGAGTCCCTCCGGCACGGCGGCAATCGCAAGGCTGATGGCGATGATGAAGACATCCGTGATCTGTTCGGCGAACTCGTTCAAATACGCGAGCGGGCCGGTAAACAGTTCATTGATATTCGTCTGGTTGATGAGCGCGACAATAAAAACGACCGCAACGAGGAAGAGCGCGGCAATGCTCAACGACTTGCCCAATTGGTCGAGCCGTTTTTGCAGGGGCGTTTCTTCCGCTTCCACGTTCTGGAGCATCGAAGCGATCAACCCCAATTGCGTGCGCATCCCCGTGCTGGTCACCACGCCGCGTCCGCGTCCATACGAGATGAGCGTGCCCATGAACGCGGTGTTCTTGCGATCTCCCAACGGGACGTTTTTCTCAAGCACCGTCGCGGCGTTCTTTTGGACGGGGAGCGATTCGCCGGTCAGTGAAGCCTCTTCCACCCTCAGGTTGACCGCTTCCAACAAGCGGATATCCGCCGGCACGAAGTTTCCCGCTTCCAAAAAAACGATGTCGCCCGGCACCAATTCATACGAAGGGATGGAAACCCGCTTCCCATCGCGGATGATCTGCGCGTCCGGCGCGGCGAGTTTTTTCAACGCCGCCAGCGCTTCCTCCGCGCGCCGCTCTTGGACGATTCCCAACACGGCGTTCAACACCACGATCGCCATGATCGCCGCCGCTTCCACATAATCGCCCAGCAAACCGGAGACCAGCGAGGCGACGATCAACAGGATGACCACAAAATTATTCAGTTGTTCCCACAACATTTGGAAGAAGCTGGGACGCGGCGCCTCTTTCAACTGGTTTGGTCCATACGTTTCGAGCCGCCGTGTTGCCTCTGCCGACGTCAACCCCCGGTCTTCCACTTTCAAGTGACTCAATACCTCTTCGGCTTTTAACGCGTGCCACTCGCTGTTTTGGATCGTGTCGTCGTGTGCCATGAAAATGCTCTCCTGATGATACGCGCTGTGATGCTCCAGAATTAAAACGAGACCATCACACCTATTTTGTGATGGTCTCGCCAAACGTCATGCCTGCACGTTTCGAGTCGCCGATGGCGCGCTGCGCGTCAATGTCATGACGACGACCCGGTGGCGTCAAAGACGCCATGGCTACTCCCCAACCAAGCCAAGTGTATTCGTCTGTTAAGGGGATGTCAAGCAAGTATTTATTTTGCGCCTTCCACTTTTGAAACCCTAAAGCCGTTGATCGCCTTTTGAAAGAACCAGTTGAACGGCGTCAGAAGCCAATCCACCAGTTTGTTGATCCATCCCATTAAGAACGACAGCCAATCGAGGATGAATTGCAATTTCTGGAGGGTGACGCTCCGCGCATACAGCAGAGAAATCAGGATGATCGCAACCGAAATGAAGAAACGGGTCCAATCCGAGATCTCGATCTTCCAGACCTGTTCGAGGATCAATTGAATTCCAATATTGAGGATCAAAATGTATGCGGCGGGCTTGAGCACGGGAAATCGCTGTACGGCAAAACTGAACAACCCTGCCGCGAAGCGCATGGTGAGAATACCGATCCCCACACCAAGCATCACCACCCACAGCTCATCGGAAAGCGAAACTGCGGCGATCACATTGTCAATGCTAAAGACCAAATCCATCAGCTCGACCGTAAGCACCACGCCCCAAAACGACACGCCTCGCATGGCTTCTTGTTTTTCCTCTTCGGTTTCGACGCCGGGTGTGGTATCCCCCAGTTCGTTAAACGCCAGGCGGATCAGATACGCCGCGCCGACGATCCTCACCCATGGGTTTTCGATCAGAAAACTTGTGATGAACAACATTGCGCCGCGCCCCACATACGCGCCTAACAAGCCCACGCGCAGGGCGGCGAGACGCTGGTAACCAAGTATGGGATTCAACCGCTCGCCGATACGAGCCAGCCGGCGGGGCCACGGGATCGGCTTGTCATCGGGCAAGGGCGTTACCATCGCCCCTAACACGGCGGCATTATCAATTGAAAGTATGCCTTCGAGAAAGATCAATTGCAGGACGATCAAAGTAATCGTAGTAATTTCCATAGCGGCTCGAAACGATGAGATGTATTAACCCGGCGCGGGATTTCCATTGGATACAACCCTAAAGCCGGAAAGAGAAACGCCCGCCATTGGATGACGGGCGTTGGTATAATTCAAGTGCCGAAGGAGGGAATCGAACCCTCATTCCCGGAGGGAACACGATTTTGAGTCGTGCGCGTCTGCCTATTCCGCCACTTCGGCTAATTCGTTGCTCCTGCTTTAGCGGGACGAGCGCAAGTATACCACTCATAACCTGTAGAGCAAGATGGCATCTTGCTCCACATAAAGGACAAGATGAAACTCGGAATTATCGGACTGCCTCAATCAGGAAAGACAACCATCTTCAACGCGGTGACGCGCGGCAACGCGCCGACGACCGCCTCGGCGGGACGCTTCGAAGTCCACACCTCGGTAGTGGATGTGCCAGACCCGCGCGTGGACGCGCTCTCGAAGATGTTCAACCCGAAGAAGACGATCTACGCCAAGATGACGTACGCGGATATTGCGGGACTTGAAACTGGGTCCGCCAAAAGCGGCATCTCCGGGCAACTGCTGAATCAACTCGCGCAGATGGACGGCTTTCTGCTCGTCGTCCGCGCGTTTGAAAGCGACTTGGTGATGCACCCCAACGGAAGCGTGGACGCCAAGCGCGATGTGGATTCCATGCTGAGCGAATTGTTGCTCAACGATCTCATCGCCGTCGAACGCAAACTGGAACGATTGGTTGACGAACGCAAAAAAGGCGGCACCGATAAAGCCTTGAACGAAAAACAAACTGTGCTGTTCACTCGCCTGCATGAAGCGTTGAACAACGGCACACCGCTCCGCAAGCTGGAATATTCGCAAGAGGATGTGAAGGAACTTTCATCGTTCGGTTTGCTCTCGCGCAAGCCCGTGTTGGTCGTGTTCAACTTGAGCGAGGGACAGTCCGCGCCTGAAATGCAACTTGATGTCCCTTCGGTGGCGTTGATGGGCAAACTCGAAATGGAGATCGCGCAACTTTCAGCGGAGGATGCCGAGATGTTCATGCAGGAATACGGCATCAAAGAACTCAGCCTCAACAAGATGATCTGGCTATCGTATGATCTGCTCCAAGTGCAATCGTTCTTCACCGTCGGCGAGGACGAGGTCCGCGCGTGGGAGACGAAGCGCGGCGCGACGGCGCAAGAGTCGGCGGGCGAGATCCACACCGATCTGGCGAAGGGTTTCGTTCGGGCGGAGGTGGTGGCGTACGACGACCTCATCAGCCTCGGGGGGATGAATGAAGCGAAGTCGAAGGGGAAGTTGAGACTCGAAGGGAAGGAATATCCCGTGAAAGATGGGGATATCGTGCACATCAGGTCGAGTTTGTAAACGATATGTCATTGCGAGGGCGTCCTGAGCGGAGCGTAGCGAAGTCGAAGGATGCCCGAAGCAATCTCCTCAGCGTAGAGAAGAGTGCTTCTCAAAAACTCGCAATGATGCTACTAGAGCATCTACGAAAACATTCGAGTTTATGGTAAAAACAAAAAAGTTTATTGCGAGGAGATTGCTTCTCGAAGACTCGCAACGACATAAATCAAGGAGAATAATTCATGGCATACAAGATCAAAAAATGGAATCTGGACGAACTCTTCACGGGCTTCGATAGCCCCGAACTGAACGCCGCGTTCGACAACGTGGAAGAACAAGTCACGTCGTTCGAGGGCGTGCGCAACAAACTCAATCCCGAAATTGACCCCGAAACATTTCTCGAAGTAGTGCGCGCCTCCGAAGCGACATCGAAGATCGTGAATCGAATCTATGCGTTTGCGGGACTGTCATTTGCAGAAGACACACAAAACCAAAACGCGCAAAGCCTGATGGGACGCGTGCAACAATTTGTTGCCGAGATGCAGAACCGCATACTCTTTTTCAATCTGTGGTGGAAAGACGTGGACGAGGCGAACGCCGAACGCTTGATGAACGCATCAGGCGCGTATCGTTATTATCTCGAAGAGATGCGCCACTTCAAACCGCACACATTGACTGAGCCAGAAGAGAAGGTTGTCAACCTCAAAGATGTGACAGGCTCGAACGCGCTGATCAACTTGTATGACGCGATCACGAATCGATACGTCTTCAAGTTGAGGGTGAACGGCAAGGTTCAAGAATTGACTCGCGCGCAACTGCAACCGTTCATTCAGGGTGGCGACCCCAAAATGCGCGCGGCGGCGTATCAAGAAATGTATCGCGTCTATGGCGAGGATGGTCCGATCCTTGGGCAGATGTACCAGACTCGCGCGCGCGACTGGCATAATGAAAACATCAACATGCGCAAGTTCAAGAGCGCGATGTCGGTGCGGAATTTGGCGAACGATGTGCCTGATGAAGCGGTGAACGCGTTGCTCGAGGTCACGAAGAAGAACGCGAAAGTCTTCCAGCGCTATTTCAAGATGAAGGCGAAACATCTCGGCGTGGGTAAACTTCGCCGTTACGATATTTATGCGCCCGTTGCCAAGTCGGACAAGGCATTCGATTTCAATGCCGCCGCGAACATGGTCATCGAATCGTTCGGCGCGTTCGACCCGAAGATCGGCGAACTCGCCAAGCGCGTCTTCGACAAAGACCATCTCGATAGCGAGGTCCGCAAGGGCAAGCAGGGAGGCGCGTTCTGCGCTTCGATCAACCCCGAAGACACGCCATTCGTGCTGATGAATTACACGGGACGCGCGCGCGACGTGGCGACTCTCGCTCACGAGTTGGGGCACGCCATCCACGCGATGCTCGCCTCGCATCACACTACGTTTACCTTCCACTCGTCTCTTCCGCTGGCTGAAACCGCCTCCACCTTCGGCGAGATGATGCTCACCGAAAAATTGCTCTCGGAGGAAAAAGACGAATCGGTCCGACGGGATATCTTGTTCAAGCAAATGGACGACGCTTTTGCCACCATCCTGCGTCAGATCTATTTCGCCCTCTTCGAACGCGAAGCGCATGAGATGGCGCAGAAGAACGCCTCGGTGGACGAACTCTCCGCCGCGTATTTGGCGAACCTCAAAGAACAGTTCGGCGATGCGGTTGAGGTGAGCGACGATTTCAAATGGGAATGGGTTTCGATTCCACACATCTATCACACCCCGTTCTATGTGTATGCGTATGCGTTCGGTCAACTGCTGGTGTTCGCGCTCTACGAACAATACAAAGCGGAAGGTGAATCGTTCAAGCCGAAGTATCTCAAGATCCTGTCCGCTGGCGGATCGGAAGCCCCTGCAAAGATCCTGGGCGACGCGGGTGTGAACATCCGTGATCCAAAATTCTGGCAGGGCGGCTTCGATGTGCTGAGCCGCATGGTGGACGAGTTGGAGAAACTGCCAGTGGAGAAAAAATCAAAGGCAAAGAAGGCAACTGTCAAAAAGAAAGTTGCGAAAACAAAGACTGTAAAGAAGAAGTCGAAGAAGTAAATCCACATTAAACGATGGATGGGCAGGTTTTTTGTGAATTACCTGCCCATCCATTTTTTTTTATTAGCGTCCTGATCTTGCTGCGGTTGCCTAGCCGATCAGCGCGGCGAAAATTGTTTTTCGCTCCTTGAGATAGTCTTCCCTATTCCCCAGCGGACGATATACCCAATCACAAAACTCGCTACCAGCGCAGAGAGAATGCCTGGAATGATGCCAAAGCGTTGGGCAGCATAATGATTCGCGTACATTCCCGCCATTCCGCCCAGCAACATGGCAAGCGCAAGGGTGAAAATCAAAACCAGAATCTCTTTGACGATTTCGAGGCTTGGGCTTTCACTTTGCTTGTGTTTCTTGATAATGGATGAAATAGATATGACAAGGCTGAAACAGACGAAGAGAACGACTAACAATGGTATAGCAAACGCGAATTTCCATAACGAGATGGCAAATACACAGAGAAATAAAATTGGTAGCAAGCGTCTTTTCGAGAAGTTTTTCATAGATGCATAATCACTTTCTTATGCGGTTTGCTGGACTAGATAGGATTACCTTACTTGTTGTTGCCAAGAAAAAAGAAAAAGTGTGGCTGGGGAATCAAAAGTTTCGCTTAAGAATAGTAATAATTGTTCGCCATCAGGAGATATCTTCCAAGGATTTCCAAGCCCAAAAGGCGTACTCAACCGGTACCTTTCAATACCAACGACTGAAATAAGGTCGTCAACACTAAGTACTATTTCTTGTTGTTTGGTAGCAGGGTCAATCCTCTCCAACCACCAATAATGATTTTCTATTGGTGCGTCTTCGTCAATTTTAGATAATGGATCGAATGTCCAATAATAAATCCACTTATCATCAAAAGACCACATAGGAGCAACAGCAGGTCGATCATTAAAAATTAAATTTAAGTTAGTCAATTCGGTATTGATTTTTCTTTCATTTAGTTCAGCAGGCACTACCCAAAGACCAGATGCCGAGAAAGCTAGACTTGGGTTGCTGTGAGCAATAGCGATTTGTTCAGTCGGAATATATTCACCGCTTGGCAATGTAAAGTTGAGAAACTGGAAGCTTCTTTCAATCAGGTCTGCAATAAAGTAAACTCCTGTAATACCATAATTGAATTGGCATGATCCTATAGCCAAAGTTTCATCATAAAACCATGAACTGGCATTAGAAAGCCCGATGCCACAATCATACCAATTTGCAGGTTGACCCAACAATGGGGATGTTTCTTGCAAATCATTTGTCGCTACCCAAATTTCCGATGGATCAAAGTAGTGATGAGGGAGAGGCGTTGGTCTCAAATACCCAATTGGTAGTCGGGTGTAAATTGCTTTTGCTTTACTAGGAGAAACAGTCATGGATAACAGTTCTACTCTGTTTTGCGCCATGGAACTAACGAAGTCGTTGGCAAATAAACCGTACGGATTATCAATTTGCCGACCCAGTTTATTTTGTGAGTCATAGGAATACCAATTGATTTCTGCAGGTTTGTTTACTAGGTTTAGGTTGTATAAAGTTGGATCTCCAATTCCATAATATATTCGACCATCGAGAAGCCAGCCCATATCTACTACAGTATCTGTAAAAGAATTACCAACAGTATTTTCATGTAACACCAAAATCTGTGAAGTAATCTCTAAGAAAGGCGAACTGGTACTAGATTGGGAGACGGAATTCTGGTTTGTAGGCGTGAATGTAGGTTTTGCTTGTTGGCTATTGCCTAGATTTTGACATGAAAGCAAGAAGATAATTATGCTACATAGCAAAATCGGCTTGAAGTAAATATTCATAGTTGTTACCTGAAGAACTTTTATGGCTGGATAGGTACGTTTCTATAGTATCCAAGACTCAACGGATCATCACCTGGAAGATAGTAGTCATTTGCGAATAATACAATCCATTGGTTTTGTAAATCTTGAGTGAAGAAGGTTAATGGGTTGATAACAAAAGAGCTCTTCATGCCATTAGCATCCGGTACGGGCCGAATCTCGTAATGCAAATGTGCATCCCCGCCGGTAGCTATTCCTGAACTGCCGATAACTTGGCCTGGTTTTATAACATCACCAATATTAACTTGACGATCTGAGATGTGCCCATATATGAAATCAAACCCCTCAGCTCTTACTACTATGTAATCGTCTATTTTGAGATAGGCATACTGTTTTTTAGTGCCGTTATCTACGATCGTGCCATACGTATTGCCGTTCCATACAAGCGGAGTTCCAAAGGGAACACCCCAGTCCAGTCCAGAATGGAGACCAGTTGTATGTTTATAAAATTCATATTTATGATCCCGAGCAAATTCCGTATTTCCAAAGCCCCACCAAGATGATAGTAAGGTTGGATTCGAGTGTTCGAAAGGTAGGCGTGTGATTTGCACAGTTTCACCTGCGCCAGGGTATTTAGCATATTTGGCTGCAAAATTGGCACAAACTGGGGTTTCATCACTTAAATAATCACTAGCAATCCAACCATTAATACCATTGTACGTCACTTGTTGCCACACTTTCCCATCCGCTTCTTTCTTTTGGGTATCAATCTTGACTTCAGTGCCGCATAGCAACTCTATATAACTGTCTTTCAAACTAGGACCCGATCTAAACCTGACATTGTTATCGGTAATATAACCTAATGGAAAGATCGTAGGTGTTGGAGTAGGTGTCAATGTAAAAGTCGGCATGGCTGTAGGCGTGGAAGTCGGTGTCGCCTGAGCAGTTTGTGTGAGTTGAGCTATGAAAGTTTTTGCCGCCTGAGTCTGAATAGCGCTGACATCTGGAGTGGGTGTTGGTTGCTTAATAACAAATAGATTATTCCACCAATTCGTAACTCCTTGCCAAAAGGTACTCCACTTGGATGGGGGCGGATCGTTGTCCCAGGCAAGCGCAGCGCTGACTTTTGGCTCACCTTCCTTTTCTTTCTGCTTGGGGGGCTTGGTGGCGGCATAGTACGCGGTGAGACCCGCCTGCAACTCTTCGGCTTTCTGCTTCTCCTCTGCCGCTTTTTGTTGCGCTTGCCAACGGGCTTCCTCTTCCTTCTCAAAGCGCGTCATCTTGTCCGCCATGCGTTCGTTTTGCGCGTCTCGCCTCGTCTTCTCCGCTTCCAAATTGGACACATATGCCTCGGCATTAAAGACGCCATTCCTAGTCGCATCCTTGATCGCCTTGCTTCTGGTTGCCGCATCCATTTCCTTGCCATGCTTCGCTTGATATTCCCGGTTCGCCTCATAGACCGCCGCGCCGTTGGCGTCCCATATCTTTTGCAATTCTTTGCGCTGTTGGGCGAGTTCCTTCTCCTGGCGGGTCATCGGTGGATATTCATCTCGACTGGCGTGGGCTTTGACTTGCTCTCTCTGAAGCGAGGCTTCGCCGACTTGGGCTTGTTCCTGCTGTTGACGTTTTTTGCGTTCTTCCAAAGCAGTGGCAGTTGCCCAGCCAATCAATGCGGCGGCTGTTGCTCCCCACAATACATTGGTTGATGTTGTAGTGGAAGTGGAGGCTGTTCCAGAGGAAAGTGTCAGCGATTGAACGCTTGAAGAATTCGTTGGAGTTGTCGACCCGCCAAAGCTTGTACTGGGCGAAGTCGAAGGATCAGGATTCGATATTGTTGGAGATAAATTGTCAGAATCAAACAAATCTGCAGGCGGAGTAGGAATTTCTGTAGACGATTGACTGGGCGAAAGCAAACTGAACAAAGAGGGAACAATGACTCTTCCCAATCCAATACGTTCATTGCCCGCAACATCGGTTACCTTGACCCATACCAGATATTCACCAGGCGGGGCAACCGTTCCATCCTTGAACTTCCCATTCCATATGATCTCCCCTTTGAACTTGTTCCCTGAAACCGTCTCGTTCCACGCAACTTTAGCAAACTTCTCACCTTCATCTTCGATGACAACCCGCAGCGCAGACAGCCCACTGCCATCATCCTGCACTTTGTAGGTAATCGTGTCATTTACCTCCCATTCAGCGGGCAGATCAATGGCTGGGGCAATCGTGTCCACATAAAACTCTTGCGCGGAGGTTTCCGTTTCATTTCCTGCGTTGTCCACTGCTTTGAACTGAACCGTGTGATAGCCATCCGCGAACGAGACGGGAGAGTTATAAGCCTGATAACCCCCGCCATCTAAACTGGCTTCCAGTGAACCAACTCCAGAAGTTGCATCGTTGGCAGTCGCTGAGACTTGCATCCCCGAACTATACCACCCATTGCTTCCTATTGTTCCATTTACGGATACATCAACCGTTGGGGTGGTCGTATCCACAGAAATAATCGTTGAAGAAGAGGAGATGTTCCCTGCGTTATCTTCTGCTTGAACAAGGACATTGTATACACCTTCATTGAGGGTAGTGGAAGGAATCCACGCTCCATTGTCGACTGAAAGGAAGACACTTGATAAGCCAGAAGTTGAGTCAGAGCCTGTTGCTGTGAGAGAAGTTGGAGAAACATACCAGCCGTTTGACCCGCTTGTTGTGGTGATGTTCAAACCTAATGTCGGAAGAACCGTATCCACCTTCGCAGAGAAAGTTCCCATGCTCGAACTATCGCCCCATGAGGATAAAGCCCAAAAGGTGAAATCGTTATTCCCTTCGTTCAAGGATACACTGCAATTGTCTCCTGAACAGGCAAAAGTTTGTCCATTCAACGAGCCTTCGACGGCGAGGATGCTGTATCCTGACAGGGGTTCTGTTCCATTCAAGGATAGTTCGGAAGTAGTGTTGCACCAGCCATTGTTGAGATTACATCCTTGCAACGCAGAAGCAATTGTAGCTTCGGGATGGGTGGTGGTAACAGTTTGAAGTATTTCTTCTTTGCCCCATTGTGTGCGACCATCGCTGAATGGTCCGCACTCACCATCGTAGTTGTCAACTCCCTGCCATGGTTTGCCTTCGTTGGAGCACGACCAATCGTCCACTTTCTTGTACTTCCACAGGTCTTTGGAAGCCACATATTGGCATTCATACAAAACCACTTTGCACACGCTGGTCGTTTCAGTAACCGTGCGATTCGGTCCGAGATAGTCTGCTAGAACAGGTGTGGCGAGAGCGAGTATGAAAATGAAAAGAACAAAGAAGAATGGTTTTCGTTCCCTGGCACCGCCCGCCAGGGCAGGTGTGACGCGAATGTAATTTGACTTGCCGTGCATGGTTTCCCTCTTGAATGAGTGAAATGGATTTAAGCGCGACGGCATTCTACTGGTAAATCTTGACTTTGGAATTTACACCCTTGTTATATCTGTTTTCAATCAGGAAAGGTTGGGAGATGTGTTTTGAAAGTTACGGTTAAAAAATTGACGACCCTTTCAGGTCGTCAATTTTTATTTTACGCCTCGTAATCTGCGGCGTCTGCGCTGCGTCTAGGCAGGCGGCATAATTTGCCAAGCAAATCGAACTGTCGCCTGAACCTTCGTAAATACTGATAATACAAGGATTAAAAGGACAGCCGCAAGGTTGTCCTTTTTGATTCATCACTTTACAAGCGACCGCAACGCTTCTGCAAGGTATGCCTATGAATAAAATGACTGGATTGTTAGGTTCTGGCAAAGCCCCTGTAAACTACCGTGGGACGGGTAAATGATAAATTATATCCATGCGTTTGCTTTATCTTTTTTTATTTCAGTTTTGGAGAGTTTCTTATCATGAAGCATTTGTCTTTTTATTGGCGCGGGCTGATCTCGGTCTCGCTCGCGCTCCTGTTCGTGGCGATCCCCGCGCAACAGGCAGTCCTCGCAATCTGTTCGCCCTCCGCAACCTCAGGCAATAACACCATCACCTGCGATGGCGCCGATGACACGGTGGATGCCCTCGCAGGCAACGATACCGTCAACGGCGGAGGCGGGAACGACTCGCTGGTCGGCGGCGCGGGCAACGACACCCTCACCGGCGGCGCAGGAAACGATTCTCTCGCCGGGGGAACTGGCAACGACACCTACGCCTTCGACACCGATTCAGCCCTCGGAACTGATGCCGTCACCGAAGCCTCAGGTGGCGGGACGGATCGGCTCACCTTCTCCGGCTCTAACAACGATGTGACCGTCAACCTCGCCACGACGGGCAACCAAACCGTCAATTCCAACTTGACGCTTAACCTCACTTCGACACAAGTTGAAAATGTCACCGGTGGGAATGGAAACGACGCCATCACCGGCAACACATTGAACAATTCCCTCTCCAGCGGAAATGGAAACGATACACTGACCGGCGATGCTGGGAATGACACTCTAGCGGGTGGCAACGGGAATGACACTCTCTCCGGCGGCGCGGGCAACGATTCTCTGACAGGCAATGCCGGAAACGATTCGCTCACTGGGGATTCCGGCAACGATACATATGCTTTCAACACCAACACCGCGCTGGGAACGGATACGGTCACCGAAGCCTCGGGCGGCGGGACAGACACGCTTAATTTCACCGGCTCCAACAACGCCGTGACGGTTAATCTGGCGACCACGGGCAATCAAACCGTCAACTCCAACCTGACGCTCAACCTCACTTCGGCGCAAGTTGAAAATGTCACCGGCGGAAACAACGGCGACACCATCACCGGCAACACCTTGAACAACACCCTCTCCGGCGGGAATGGAAACGATACGTTGAACGGCGCCTCAGGAAATGACGCGCTGACCGGCGGCGCGGGCAATGATACGCTCATCGGAGGAACTGGTAACGATTCCTTCGCCTTCGACACTGATTCCGCCCTCGGCACAGATACGGTCAGCGAATCAACGGGCGGCGGGACGGATCGTCTCAACTTCGCCGGCTCAAACAATGACTTAACCGTCAACCTGGAAACGACCGGCAATCAGACCGTCAATTCAAACCTGACGCTCAACCTCACTGCCGCTCAAGTTGAAAATATCACCTCAGGTAATGGCAACGACACCTTGACCGGTAACGCCCTCAATAATGCGCTTTCGGGAGGCACTGGGAACGACACCATGACCGGCGGCGCAGGCAACGACACGCTCATAGGCGGCACAGGCAACGACACCTATGCTTTCAACACCAATACATCTCTCGGCGCCGACACGCTCACTGAAGCCGTCGGCGGCGGGACAGATTTACTCACGTTTACCGGTTCCACCAACGATATGGCGGTAAATCTCGCATTGACCGGCAATCAGACGGTCAACTCCAACCTGACGCTTAACATGACTTCCGCGCAAGTTGAAAATGTCACCGGCGGGAATGGCAACGATACGTTGACCGGCAACAACTCGAACAACACGCTCACCGGCGGAGACGGAAACGATACCCTCGATGGCGGCGCGGGCAACGATACGCTCACAGGCGGCGATGGGAATGACACGCTCAAGACCGGGTCCGGAGTGGACACGCTTGATGCCGGAGCGGGCGACGATGAGATCGTCGTCACAGGGACCAATGAAGCCGGCGATACCGCTGACGGGGGCGCGGGCGTCAACGTGTTCAAGTTTAGTGTGGGCGCCACCGGCATCCTGAGCCTGACCTCCAACGGTGAAGACACCCTCGATTTCAGCCTGTTTGGAAACTCCGTTACCATTGACTTGAGCAATTCCAGCCAACAAGATGTGGGCGGCGGTTTGTTGCTCACGCTCAACGGTTGGTTCAAGAACGTAATCGGCTCCGGCTCGGACGATCAGATCACCGGGAACGATGTGGATAACAACCTCGACGGCGGTAACGGCAACGACACTCTCAATGGCGGGAACGGAAACGACGCATTGAACGGCAACGCCGGCGACGATCAACTCGATGGCGGAGCGGGAACCGATTCCCTCGACGGAGGAGCAGATTTTGACACCGTGCAAAATTACAACGCCGAAGATTCGCATACCAACATCGAAAGCGGACTCCCCACACCTGCGCCAGAAGAGCAGAACACCGAGAAATCATCCAACACAACGGACAAGGGAAATTCTTCTGAAATACTCTTGATCGAATGGGGACAAGAGTTTACCCTGCCCTGCGCCTCGAACGTTGTTGACGCTGTCACGAGAGACGGACATTGGCTCCGCTTTACGGGATTATGCGGATATTCCGTCCTGCTCAATCCCGTAGATGTTTCTCAATTGCAAAACGGAGTTGATAGCCTCGGCACACCCCTCGGAGGCGTTTCCGTCACCTTGTTGCAACAGGGCAAGATCGTGAATGAACTTCCCTTTGGAAGCAAAGTGGAACTCACCTTTGAAATTCCCGCTGGCTTTGATGGCAATGCTTCGTACACGGTAGAGGTTCCTTCTACCAGCGACGCAGAATGGACCATGATCCCATTGGTTTTGGTTGATGATACCCATGCTCGTATCACCCTGCAATCTACTGGCACATATGCATGGTTTTCCCGCTGAGTCGAAGGCGAAGAAATAAAGAAAACCATTGAACCGCGAAGAGCGCAAGGCGCCCTAAGAAATCTTGGCTCTCCCGTAATTAACGGGAAAGAGCCTTAACACGAAGGACACCAAGTACACAAAGGGGGGAAAGAGCCTTGATTTCACAGGTTTTTCCTTTGTGACCGTCGTGTCCTTTGTGTTTGAAAAGAGTTATCCCGTTATAAACGGTAGAACCGAAATCTTTTAAACTTTGCGTTCTTAGCGCGCTTAGCGGTTAAAAAAATTGACGACCCTTTCAGGTCGTCAATTCTTGTTTTACGCCTCGTAATCTGCGGCTTCTTCTTCCACCGTCATTACGGGTTCATCGCTGGGTTTACGGTCGAGCATCTGCATCGTGAGCGCAACCACCTTGGTGAAGTACTTGGTCTCGCCTTTGTCTTCGTACTTGTCGGTCTTCAAGCGACCTTCAATGTAGACGAGACTTCCCTTCTTCAGGTATTGCTGGCAGATCTCGCCGAGCCGTCCCCATGCTTCCACGTTGACCCATTCCGTGTATTCCTTGCTCTCGCCATCCTTGCCTTTCCAGCGGTTATTGACGGCGATGCTGAAATGAGCCACTTTCTTCCCCGTAGGGGTGAACTTGCTTTCGGGATCCTTCCCCAGGTTGCCAATCAACTGAACTCGGTTTAGCGCTGGCATGTCTCCCTCACTTTCTGTGTGGTAGGTCTTTTAGATGCTTGTGTGCGTGTCATGTTAGTCTCCTTTTTTATCTAAAAGTATTTGGTTGTGCGCCCAACCCCGCGGGCTGAGCGTTGAATAAACAGGGTTATACTTCGATGAACCCTGCGTCTTCCTAGCTGGCGGTTGCCTTCTTGAGGACGAGCATGCCCGTCTTCATCTCAGCGACGGTGTAGCCTGCGGGAACGGCGTCGAGCGCTTCGGCTTCCTTCAATTCCTTCGAGAAGTAGAAGAGGGTGCGTTCCTTGCCTGTCGAAGTCAGCGACTTCTTGGTGTGCAGGAAGTAGGTATTGCCTTTTGAGTTGGTGTATGAAAAAGCCATTTGAGTCTCCTTTGACTGATTTGTAGGCTAAGTTTAGCACAGATTTTCTACTCCTGTCAACAAGGGAAGTTACGGATATGCGAACAGTCTCTACACTGGATGAACTAAGGGAAACCCGCCTCTCTTTCGACGGGACGGTTGGTCTGGTCCCTACGATGGGATTCCTCCACGACGGGCATCTCTCGCTCATCCGCCGCGCAAGGGACGAGTGCCAGCGCGTCGTGGTCTCCATCTTCGTCAACCCGACTCAGTTCGGACCGAAGGAAGACCTCGCCAAGTATCCCCGTGATTTAGAGCGTGATTTACACCTGATCGAGCCGTTCACCGACCTTGTGTGGACTCCGTCAGCGGAGAGCATGTATCCTACGGGCTTCCAGACGTGGGTGGAGGTCGAAGCGATGACCCGTCCGCTCGAAGGGGCGATGCGACCAGGTCACTTCAAAGGTGTGACAACCGTTGTGGCTAAGTTGTTCAACGCCGTCCAGCCGCACAAGGCATACTTCGGTCAAAAGGACGCGCAACAAGTTGCCGTCATCCGCCGAATGGTGCGCGATCTGAATTTCCCCGTCGAGATTATCGTTTGCCCAACGACGCGCGAACCTGACGGCTTGGCGATGTCGAGCCGCAACGTGTACTTGGGCGCCGACCAACGCAAAGCCGCGACGGTGTTATTCCGTTCGTTGAGCGCGGCGAAGGAACTGTATGAGGCAGGCGAGAGGGATGCAGAGAAAGTAAGAGGAAAGATGAAAGAGGTGTTGGCGAGCGAGCCGCTGGCTGAACCACAATACATCTCCTGCGCCGATTACGACTTGCTCGAAGAGTTGGATGTGATTCGAGGAAAGACATTGCTCTCGATGGCAGTCTTCATTGGCAAGACAAGGTTGATTGATAATTTTGTGTTAGGATGAAAGTTATGTTGTCCCGCAGTTGAACTGCGGGATGATCTATACTACGGGATATCCTTGCGTGCTATAATTTCAAAAAACATGAAAAAGATACCTGTTGCTTTGCGAAAAGAAGTGGTGGAACGTTTGGTGAATGAGTTTCAACCTGAAACCATTTACCTCTTTGGTTCACACGCTTGGGGCGAACCTCGATCGGGTAGCGACATGGATCTGCTTGTGATCGTAAAGAATAGCCGCCAAAAACCCATCCAGCGGGCGGTGCGGGCACAGCGAAGCTTACGGGGCGTGAAGGCGCCTGTGGATGTGTTGGTGAAAACGCGGAGTGAATTCGAACGATTTGTTTCGGTGAAGGCTTCGTTAGAAGCGCAAATTACGCGCGAAGGCAAACTGCTGTATGGACGCGAAACGCACACTCACGCGTAAATGGGTGATGAAAGCGCGGCGCGATCTGCTGTCCGCGAAAAAACTTGCGCGCGGCAAAGACTCCTATTTAGATACGGCAATCTATCATTGCCAGCAAACAGCGGAGAAGGTCATCAAAGGCTGGCTTGTTTACCACGACCTCTCTTTTGAAAAGACACATGATTTGCGCTTACTGGTAACGATGGCATCAGAAGTGGAGCCAAAGTTCACTTCGTGGTTCGATGTTGCTGAACAAGTCTCACCATACGCGACAGCGTATCGCTATCCTGGGGAAACTCTGGAGCCAACTGAGGAGGAATATCAAAAGGCATATAAAGCGGCGAGCGAATTCTATCAATTTGTTTGTTCGCTATTGCCTGCTGAAGTTAGCGCTCCATAATGAAGAAAACCTTGCGAAGGTTGTGAACCTTCGCAAGGTTTCTTGTTCATGCCTTTTGCGCCAACGCGATCGCGCCTAACACTCCCGAACGAGTCCCCAGCGCGGGTGGGACGATGTACGCGTCAATATTTTCCGCGACTGCCGATGATTGTACATATTTGTTCAAGATTGTTTTCACCTGATCGCGGATCATGGGGAATAGAAACTTTTGCCCTGAAACTCCGCCGCCGATGATGATGCGTTGAGGAGAAAGAGTCACGATGAAATTTGCGAGAGCCAGCGCGATGTAGCGCGCTTCCAGATCCCAAGCGGGATGTTCAGGCGGGAGCGTTTCGCCTTTTTGACCCCAACGTTTTTCGATGGCGGGACCCGACGCCAGCCCCTCGAAACAATCTTTGTGAAACGGACAGATTCCCTCAAACGGATCACGCGATTTGTCATGCGGGATGCGGATGTGTCCCATTTCGGGGTGGAGGAGTCCGTGCAGGAGTTTGCCGTTGACGAGTCCGCCTCCGCCGATGCCTGTGCCAATCGTCAAGTAGATGAACGTGTCCAAGCCTTGCGCGGCGCCCCATGTCCACTCGCCGAATGCCGCGCCGTTGACGTCGGTGTCGAAGGCGATGGGAATGTCGAATGCGGATCGTATCTTGCCGACTACGTTGAAATTCGACCAGTGGGGTTTTGTCGTCGGGAGGATAAAGCCGAAGGTGGGCGAGGCAGGCTGAACGTCGGCAGGACCGAAGCACGCAATCCCCAATGAAGAGAGTCTGCCAAAATCCGCTTCGGCTTGTTGGAAGAATCGAATCGCTTTATCCAGCGTTGCGTCTGGGGTTGTGGTGGCGAAGCGCTCCTCGCGGCGAATGTCGTCGGGAGAGGTTCCCACGACGCAGTTGAATTTTGTGCCGCCGCCCTCGATGCCGCCGAAAAGTTTTACGGACCCCATTTGAGTTGCTGACCGAACGGCGCGAGCGTGAGGAAGCCCGCTTCGGCGTGCGTGTAAAAAAGTTCGAGCGCGCCGCCTTGATAAATTTGATCGGAGGGCGCGATTGCCGCGATGACAAAACTGGCGTCGGGCGCCCAGAGGGCTTCGTTCATGAGTTCAAAGGTTTCGGGCAATAAGACCGTTCTGCCCGTTACGCCATCGGGAGCCGAGCGGACAATTTGCAACGGCGCGCGGCTGACGAACTCCTCGGTTGCAGGCGCATTGGCAAAAAAGTAATACAGTTGACCGTCGGGCGCGAGATACGGATTCGAAGCGAGGTTATAACTGCCGCCCGATTCGGTAGGCAGAAGGGTGATCATATTCCCGCTGGACGCGTCTATCCGCCACAGACCGGAGCCAAACATCCCAACAGACGAGACGCCCGCATATAACGCCGAACTATCCCAAGCCCAGCCTTGTTCGCCACAGCAGACTGCCGCGCCGTCTTCACCATTCACAGGCAGGAGCAAATCTGCGGCAGGGTAATAGATTCCAGACGAGACGCCGTCGCTGTTTGGAATGGCGACTGTAATGAGGATCATCATTCCATCGGGTGAGTATCGTTGCGGGACGTACATTTGACCGGGTCCAAGACCGCCGCTGATGTCGCCGGTCACGTTTTCCAACACCATATTGGAAACGCCCGTTGACACCGCATATAGAACCAAGCCTCTATGCCCGAAGGCAATCGTCTGCCCGTCCGGTGAAAAGGCGGGGTTGTTGATTCCCTCGGCATATCGGTAATCCGGGTCCACGGGTCCGCCATCTACCAGCACACGCCGGCCTGAACCATCGGCATTGATGAGCAGTAATTGATTGTTCGACACATACACAACGCTTCCGTCTATACGAGAGACGTCATAATGACCGACGGCGCTCGGCTCGAACGTGATCTGCGTGGTTGTCTTTCCGTCGGTTTCGAGTCGAAAGACTTGCGCGATGCCCGCGTTGTCATTGTTGACGAAATAAAGCGAGTGTGGAAGTAAGCCTGCTGGTTGCGGCGTTGGAGAATCGGGAGACACGGGAGTCAACGCCTGCATGGTGGATGCGACTACGGTGGCGACTTGATCGCTCGATGAAGGCGGTTCCGTCGCGGACGGGGGGCTGTCTGCGCCGTTCGAGGGGACTCCGCACGCGAGGATGGATAATACGAGAATGATGATCGCGGTGAAAATGCGTATGCGTTTATTCATAGATAACCTCAACATGGATTAGCCACAGAGCGCGCAGGGAATTTGAGATTTTTCTCTGAGAACTCTGTGGCTAGGTTTAACTTCTTATACCTGCTCGAACTTCTCTACAGGGACAACGAACAACGTGGCGCGTTTTTCGTCCGATGTGGATTTGCCCATCTTCTCGCGGATCAGCGCGATGGCAGAGTCGACACGGTCGTCGTCCACGCCGAGGAGCAGGGTGACGACTCCACTGCGGAGGAATCCGCCCGTGGAGGCGACGCGCGTGACGCGATAGTCCGCCGTGGTGAGGGCTTGCGTCACGTGGTCCGAGTCGCTGTCTTTGATGATGAGGATGATCATTTTCATGGGATAACTCCTATCGCGTATAGTCGGCGTTCTCTAACGCCGATGGCGCGTTAGAGAACGCGCCCTACGCATCTATATTTCTTCAAATCGTTCCACAGGTAACGCGAAGATCGTCGCGCCGCCGACGGTGACGGGGACGGGCGCGGGCATCGGCAGAGGCGAGCCTTCGAGCGGAAGAGTGAGATATTCGATCCGCTGGCGGCACGAGTCCTCGAGCGCTTTGATCGCCTCTTCCTCGCGTCCTTTGTGCAGACCGATGAGCAGGGTCGCGTTGCGCCGACCGAGGAATCCGCCCGCGCTGGCGAAGAACGCCACAGGCACGTTCAATTTTTCGAGGGCGCGTGTGGCAGCTTCGTGGTCTTGTTCCTGCACAACGGCAAGCATGAGATGTTTGATGTCGTTCATGGGGACCTCCACATCCTGAAACGTTCCGCAGGTTGGGTTGACTCAACTTGATCCTGCGAAAAAACCTGCGGGCGGTGTTCTATATCAACAGTATACAGGATAGTTGCGAGATGGCAAGCCGAACACTCAGCCGACTGGCTCTTCAATCGCTCTCAATAGTTCATTCGCGCGGAACAGCCGATAGCGCGATTTGCCTGTGATCTCGGTTAATATCTTAGCCTCTTGCATTTTGGCGATATATCTTTGAGCGGTTTTGAAATCTTTTACTTTCAACGCGGTCTGCGCTTGTGAGATGGTGACAATGGGATGCCCGATGAGAAAATCCACCAATTGTTGGAGTTGAGCGGTCTTGCGTTCAGCCGCAAATTTCGAATAGTATGTTTCCCGTAAGGTTTGCAATCTCTGAATACGGATGGTCGCGTCACGCGATTGGTCGCGCACGCCGACCAGAAAAAATGTGAGCCATTCCTCCCATTTGCCCTGCTGACTGACCCCAAGCAGGCGGGCGTAATACTCGCTTCGATGTCTCTCGAAGTAATGGCTCAAATACAGCAAAGGCTGAGGCAACAATTCCCATTGGCATAACAGAAGAACGATGAGCAGTCGCCCCACGCGCCCATTGCCATCAAGGAAAGGATGAATCGCTTCGAACTGATAGTGAATCAACCCAACCCGCGCGATGGGCGGAATATCCGAAGGCGCGTGGATGTATCGTTCCAGTCGATTGAGCGACTCGAGCATCTCATCCACAGGAGGCGGCACGTAAGGAGCAGACTCAAGCGTGCTTCCCGCAGGGCCGATCCAGTTTTGTGAGCGGCGGAATTCGCCAGGCGTCCACAGGTCGCCGCGCACGCCATTCATCAATTGCTCGTGCAATTCACGGATCAATCGCAGGCTGACGGGCAGTGTGTTCAATCGCGCTATTCCATGATCGAGCGCGGACACATAATTATGGACTTCTCTCGCATCAGACTTGGGTTGTGTGGCAGGGACTCCCGCTTCGTATTGATAGATTTCCTCCAAGGTGGCTTGTGTCCCCTCGATGCGCGAGGACATGACCGCTTCCTGCCTGATGAATGAACTGGTCAGCACGTGCGGCGCGGGGAAGGATTTTCCGACCGTCGAAAGTTCCGCCAGCGCGCGTTCCGCTTCGCCAGCCAGCGAGACGAGTCCCGCGGTCCAGTTTAGGGCGGGAGGCAGAGACGCGGGGATGAATGCCCAATATCCCTTTGGGCTTCGGATTGCCTGTCCTGCGGCGGGGGAGACGAAATCTTGTGGATTCACGGGTTTATGCCAATAAAAGGCTTTCTTATTGGCATTATAAGCCTAAAATGCCAATAAGGGATTTCCTTATTGGCATTTTGAAGGAATTTTGCTAATTACGCGGCTTGCGATGCTGGAAGATGAAGAAGTGTGATGGGAATCGATTCGGTAAAAGATGGGGTGTACGTTGAGAGGGACAGAATCTCCCTCACTGGCGAAGTTCCCAAAATAGAGAGAACAATTTCGCGAGTTTCATCGGATAACTGCGTCAGCCCCGTGAGCGGAAAACTGCGCGGACCGAAATCCGCCCGTTGAACGAGGACAGAATAATTCAGGAGGGTGACGCCAACCGCCTTACGCTTCTCCTTGTCAATGCGGAGAAGAATGTGTTCATTCAGTTCGACGCCAGTTGCCTTCTCGCTTGGGGCGAATGAAATATACAAAGTATCGCTGGTTTCGTCGTAATTTGTAGTTGGAGTTGTCATGGTGTTACCCTATTTCTTCTAAACGGCGAAGACGACAAGCAAGGAAGTACATGGCTTTACAAAAGTATACAGGATAGTTGTGAGATGGCAAGTGTCCAATCGTTATTGGCGTTTTGCCGATTGTTACCCGAAATCACATTAAGATGGTGGCAAAAGGGGATAATGTTGCAGGGATATTTTCAGCACAAATTAACATGCTATACTCACTACGGTTGACATAAAAATTCAGCGTTTATATCACGGCTTTCCAAATTGGAAGGAGGTAGAAAAATGAATCAAATGAAATTAGGCGATTTCATCGCACAAACTATTTTAGAGATAATAAGTGGGGTGTCACAGGCACAGGAACTCGCGAAGAAAAAAGGTGCGATTGTTAATCCACAACATCTTCAATGGGACGATGACATAAAGGGATATAAAACTTTCATAAGTGATGATGAAACAGACGAGCAGCCGCTGGTTACACAAATTGACTTTGATATTCTCCTAACCATAGGAGAAGATGATAAATCACAAGGCGGAATAGGAATATTTGCCGCATCACTAGGCTTAGGCGTGAAAGGAGAAGTCAAGGAATATTCGGAGTCCGTGAATCGAATAAAGTTTCAAATTCTAGCTAAACTTCCACAACAATCATAACAATACCTTTGAGTCCACGGAGGCACATATGAACGATTCGACTGGTCCATTCATAATACTTGGAATACTTGCTCTAGTAGCCATTCTAAAAGGTCAGTTTTGGGCGTTTCTTTCCATGGCAGCAGGGACTTTTATAGGAATCCTGCTTGGTATGAATTTTGAAGATGATCTTTTGGGATTTCTACTTATTGGTGCTGTGATTTACTTTGTGGGTAAATTCATCGGAAATGCAATAACTAGACGAAACACCGAATCTAAGCCCTAATTCCAGAAACTCCGCCCTCAGTACGAACTTTCTATCTACCCTCGCGCACCGCTCGAACCTCAGCATCAATATCCTCTTGTGTAATGTTGAGTTTCTTCGCCCGTGCGCGCACGCGTTTCAAAGATCGTTCGAAACGCTTTTTGATTTCATCGCTATCTGCCAACCCCAGTTTGATGAATCGAATATATCTCAACACATCGCGTAAGCGCGTCTCTGGCAGAGTTGAGATTTCACTCAAAATAATTTTCTCTAATTCGGTCATTGCATGTCTCTCGAAAATTATACCCCCAAGAAACTACACCTCGCACAAAGAGGTATAATCACCACAACGCAAGGAGCACCGCATGAGAATTGACTGGCACAAATTTATCTCCGTTGACCCTGAGATTCATCACGGCGAACCGTGCATCACAGGGACGCGAATTCCCGTTTCGATGATCGTCGGAAGTGTTGCGGACGGCATGTCTTTCGATGAGATCATTGATTCATATCCGCAGTTGAACAAGGAATCGGTGAAGGCGGCGCTTGCTTACGCGGCGGATATTGTCCGTCAGGAAGTTTTTCTGCCCTTAGCGGGGTAACAGGATAAATAAACGAATAATGACCAATGAAAAAAGGCGGTTCATCACCGCCTTTTCTTTTATGCCCTCGCCAAATTTATATCCACAGGCATCTGATCCCAAGTTCTTCCATCGAGTAATCTGCCTGTCTTTTTCTTCTGCACCCCGCCCCATTGTTTGAAGAAGAAAGGTACTTTTGCTTTCAAGCATTGGTCGCGGATATTAACAACCCATTCTCTTTCCAGCGGACGCGCGCCTGGTCCCGATTCACCGCCAACAATGACCCAATTTATTCCCTTCAAATTCATTTTCGATATCGGACCAATCAACGGCTCAACAGATAGAAACTTTATCTTTGCTCCAGTTTTCCGCAAGTCGTCAATTCTAAAAGTGTACTTTTCGTTTTCAACACTAACACCCATCCAAATATTGTCAGTCCATTCTAGGTAAGGGCTAAGTTCAGCCAAACGTTCAGAGCGTTTCGTCAAGACCTGAAACTGGTGCCAATGAGCGCGTTTCATCGTATCAAAGACGCGCTGAATAAATTCCAAAGGTACGTCCTTGTGGAATAAGTCGCTCATTGAATTGACAAAAATAACCTGAGGGGTCTTCCATTCCAATGGCTTTTCAAGCACATGCTCGTGCATGGTCAACTTGAAACCATTGACATAGTTGGGTTGATTCATTGCTTGAAGACGTTTCGCCATTCTTTCGGCGTAGCAGTACTTACAGCCAGGACTGATTTTCGTACAGCCAGTTAGCGGATTCCAAGTGGATTCTGTCCACTCGATCCGAGATTGGGTAGCCATTTCACCTCCGTGAAAAACAATATTTTAATTCAATTATAGTATAAATGTTCTAAAAAACATTAAAAGTGGATTATTACGCCTTCGGGAAATGAACCTTTTCTTCTCTTTGTTCCATCAGTTTTAATGGCATCAACTGATATTTCATTCCCGTTTTCTAAATTATTCAGCGCTTTTCGGGCTTGGGATGAAATATAAGGTGTTTCATCCTCAACAAATGAGATGATTTTCCCAGCAGATTGTGTTGTTCCAATGAACCGCCTTTTTAATTCTTGTGCTAAATTATCAGACGGATCAAGTTCAAAAAGAACTGGTTGATTTGGGTCGGTGCGATCAGAAAATCTATATCCGCTTTGATTATCCACATTCCAAAATGCTTCTTTCATTTTCGCGTGTCCGAGAGGATGATTACTTGCAAAGAACAGATAATAAATGATTTTGTTTCGATGATCACGCATTTCAAAATATCGCACAAATTTAGCGTGTTTATGAAGTTTGTCCTGATAAAGTTGCCGAAAAGCTAAAACACGGTCTTGAGTATTAACAACCTGATCAATTTCCGAGTCGGATGCTCCAAGCAGGTCTTTGATATGTTGACGATCAACGGGGGAAGGATGCAATGCAAATCGATTTACGTAGTCAATCATTATGTTTATGAAGACTTCAGTTCTTTGGTTTGCTAAGAGCCTTTTTACTAAAGCAAATGGTGCCCCTTTGAATCCAAAAGGGTCAATAAAAGCGAAAGTCGGGGCTAGCCGATGTCCATCTCGCTGTATCTTATCAAGAATCTCTGTGAGTGTATTTTCAAACTCATTAACCCTGCACCAAACATGAAAATTGCTTGGAAAGTTACCAGGTTTCTTCAATAACGATATTTCATTTTCTAGATGATGAATACGATCCCCCCGCTCGTCAACGAACAAAAAAACCACTTCTGAATTTGCTAACACAGGTTGCTTCAATGCTTCTTTTAGCGCAATGATGGGGGAACCATCCTCACCCGCAAGATATTTTCCTGGTCCACAAAAACCATCAATATAAACAATACGAGGAATTTTCGACCCGAGAATTGGGAACCATGCACTCAAATACCTTTGCAATATTTCATGCTTTGCTTTTGTATGAGGCTCAATTTCCCAGAGTGTTTCGTTTGGTTTTGTCATTTTTTATTTCCCCAGTCGATGGGTTTTATACAATTTTATACCAAAAGAATCAAGATTGGGATGATATCTTCCCGATCTCCAACCATCCAAGTCACCTACACCTCCACCACCGCCGACTCGCCTCCCTCCACCGTCACAGACTTGCCATTCGCGAATACAACTTCCGTTTTCTTCTGACCTCGAATTACTTTCAAGCCTTTGAATTGGATCGTCACATCCCAGGGGAAGGGATTTTCGCCTTCGAGTTTTACGCGCGTGGGTGAATGGATTTCAACTCCTAAAATTTTCAAAAATAAACCGACGGGCGCGAGTCCGCTGAGGGCGTTGCGTTCGCCGATGCCTGTGCCGCGCTCGGCGTGGTAGCGCGCGTGGAAGGCGCGATTCAGTTTCAGGCTTTGGATGACCGCCGTCATGTTGTGCGCGAACAGCCGCGCCGCGTCCGCGCGGAATCCGTATCTCAGCAAGCCTTCGCACACAAAAAGATTCCAAGGGAGATGAACCGATTGCGAAACGGTTTCCGCTTCGGGTTGAGTCAATGAAGGGCAGGCAGGCACTCCATACGGACGATAAAAACGTGACGCGTCCAACAGCGCGCGCCCGATCATGTGTTGCGCGCGCGCCTCGTCTGGCGCTCCCGCCCACAACGGCGCGAACAGCGTGTGATCTTCGGTGGTGTAATCGAGCGTGCTGATGATGACCGTGTCCTCATCGCTGAGTCCGCGCACCGAAACCTTCGCAAGTTTCGAATATGTTTTTTTCGTGGTGTACACCGCGCCGCCACTGCGCCATTGATAGTCGCCGCTTTCGATGATCTCGTCGGCGGGCTTCGTGGAAAATTGATGAATGCGGATCTGCGGACGCTTCGCCGCCGCGCTTTGGGTCTGGATCTCCACTAGCAAGCGGATCTGTCCCTCGAACTTGATCTTCGTCACCGCCGTCCCCGAGCCTTGTTGCCTGACGAGAACTTTCCCCGCGAGACTCAACCCCGTGCCGCGTTCGCGGTAGTGATACAAACCCGTCCGCGCCTGCCACGTGGACTCGATGGACGCGCGCAGTTTCGCGGCTTGCTCGTGAAGTAACGTGAGCGAGTTATGTTCTTCGAGTAATTCTGCTATTTTGATCAAACACGCGGCTTCGTTGTAGAGCATCGCTTCCAGCGCGGGGCTGTGGACTTGCGAGATATTCACTCCCAACGACCATTCATGCCACTGATCGAACAGCGGATTATCTTCAAAGCCCGTTTGCAAAACATGTTTCCATTGCGGGATGCCGTCGCGGTCATCGTCGTATTCGGGCGAGAACCACGACCAGAAAAATTTTTGCAATTGCGAGAAAACGTGTTTTAGAAAATCTTTGTCTTCATTTCTTTCATATAGTTTCCATGCAAGGCTGGCAAACAACGGCGCGGAGAGATACCGTCCGCGTTGACCCGCCAAGCCGATCTTGCCGTCTATCGCGCCGTCGTCATTTTGAACCGCGAGAAAATTTTTCAACAAATCCTGCGCGGCTTGCGAGGCGGGCAAAACATCCGAAAGATAATACGCGTCGAAGGGAGATTGTCCGTTCCACGAGGCGGGGTAGTCGGTGCCGTCGCCTTTGGGCGAGTAGCCGTTGTCAGGTCCGCGCGAAGAGACGAACGAAGGGTTCGGCAAATGTTCGTTCGGAGGGAAGAATAATCCAAACGCGGTAGATTGACTCAACGCGAACGCCGCGTCCCATTCTTTGTCGGCGGTGCGGATGTCAATTGTCTGACTCGCGTTGAGCAGTTCGAGCCGCGCGCGTTCGGCTTCCCACGGACGCGCCGCCGTTTGACGCGCGAGTTCAAAGGAGGTCTGCAACCGATCCGTCGCGGCTTGAGTCCACGTGAGTTGACGCGTCGCGCCTGGACCAAGCTCAAGGTCGAGAAGAAGCGAGGGATGAGGTCCCGCGCCGTGAGCGGGTCCGCCCGTCATAAAGAGGACGGGGAAGAGTCCGCCTGTTTGTCCTCCGAGGATGTTGACCATCTGCGCCTGCGCGGCGGACATGCTTTGCCCGTCTATCGCGACCAGCACCGCGCAGAGTTCGAGTTTTATTTTTCGATTCGCGTTGGATTTGTTGGCAACCGTGACGCGCCCACACACCGCGTTGGATTGTGGAACCCAGTATTCGGTGGATACGTCAATGTTGGGTAATGGCGAGTAGTCAACGATGAGGAAGTTTGGATAAAAACGGCGAACGGTGGGCGGGAGCGCGAACGCTTTCGGGTCGCTGACGGATTTTTTGCCTTCGCTGAATCGGTGGAAGATGCGCATCGCTTTGGCGCGCAAGCCATACGTGGTGTGAAGCGCAAGCGAGGCTGGCTCTGCGCCGCCGAATTCGAGTTCCCAGATGTGATCGTTGAGGTAGTCGGGGATGGAGAGACGTGAATCCGCCGCGAGGGTGAGGCAAAGCGGGTCGCCAGTGGCAAGTGACCAATCGCGCATAGGGCGGTATTGTAGTGTGAGAAGGGCGGGAGGTCAAAGGGTATAATTTAGTTGGGTAGTTTTGGTAGTTGGATAGTTTGTTAGTTGTGTAGTTTGATGGTCAAGTAGTTCCGCGCGCTGAGCGGAGGGCTAAGCCCGAAGACGAAGCATCGCGGGACGTATCGAGACCACCCGCTTCAAAAGAAATTCGGTGGTTGAGTAGACCTGCGCGATCGTCGCAGGTCGTATCGAAACCACAGCTAGGCATAACAAATTTTGTTACAAGATGTATTCTTGAATACCTGTGGTCTCGATACGCGCCTTCGGCGCACTCGACCACCGAAGTAAGAATCAAAGAGGAGAAATCATGGGCAAATATTTTGAAGAATTCCAAGTGGGGCAAAAGACGGTCACAGATAAACGGACGATCACCGAAGCCGACATCATGCAGTTCGCCGCGTTGACGGGTGACGATAACCGCATCCACACCGATCCCGAATTCAGCAAGACGACTCCGTTCGGGAAGCAGATCGCGCATGGCGTGCTTGGATTGTCGTATGCTCTGGGTCTCGCGTGGCAAACAGGGATGTTGGATGGAACGGTCATCGCATTCCGCGAGATCAACGAATGGAAGTTCGTCAAACCCGTTTTTATCGGCGATTCAATTTATGTGGAGATGGAAACTGTCGAAGCCAAAGCGCTTCCACGCATCGGCGGCGGTTCGGTGACGATTGCCGTGGAAATTAAAAACCAAAACGACGAAGTCTGTCACCGCGGCAGGTGGACGGTGTTGATGGTGAGCAAACTGAAATAAAGTGTAACAAAGCGTAAATGAAAAATTGCTCACGAACAATTCAGATTACCTTTCTTTCTATATTCTTGTTAATCCTGTTAGCTTGCATCCCTGGCGGAATTGGATTGCTCTATGAACAGGATTTAGATAATGACTATGCGGTATGGGCAGCCGATGATATTGTACAAGCGTGTGTAGTCAAGAAAATTGAAAACTCAAATTCTGCGTCTTGTAAAGTGCCACCGATGGTCTTTGCATATGGTTGGAACAAAAGATATATATTAGCGAAGCAATATTCCCAGAAAAGTCCTTTTGATGTCGACACAACAAAAGCGAACTGGTTTATTGTAGATATGAAGAATGATAAAGTGTATGGTCCGATGACCGAATCTGAATACTTGGAAACCAGAGAAATGTTAGGTGTTCCAGCTAAAATAGATTTCACAGTTGAGTTGGAAATAAAATAAGACTATGCCTCCCGAAAATGAAGAAAACAAACGCCGAATAAAAAAATTACTCGACTCCGAAGCCGAGACCCGCGCCGAGACTCCCATCGAGCCGAAGGTGGATGAGCAAGGGACGACGAAGGCAAGCGCGGCAAAGAAGACGCCGCCGCCCTACTTCGACCCCGCGGACACGCTCCTCTTCGGAGATGAGAATTCCGAACCGCGCCACATCCCGTTGGATGAAAATAACATGCCGCTTCCGCGCCGCGTCAACGAAGTGGACATGGATGGGACGCGCGTATCGCCCGTCGCGTATGAGCGTGCCAGCCGTCCGCGTGGAATGACCGAGACGCGACGCGTGTCGCCGCCGAGTCAACCGCGCAAAGCCGCGTCCACATCCTTCGATTGGAGATCCATCAACTGGAAAAAAACTGGCGGATGTTTGGGACGCGCCGCCGTGTTGGCATTGTTCGGCATCGTCATCCTCGCCATCGTCGTCGGCTCGGTCGGAATCTACACATACTATTCCATCGCGCGGACATTGCCCAGCGTGGACGATCTCAAGAACCGCGCGTCGCAATTTGAAACGACTCGCATCTTGGACCGCAACGGAAATTTGCTGTACGAGATTCTCGATCCCACCGCGGGACGCAGAACGTATGTGACGCTCGACAAAATTTCCCCCGCGCTTGTCGCCGCGACGATCGCCACCGAAGACAAAGACTTTTACACACATCCCGGCTTCGACCCGTGGGCGCTCATCCGCGCATTGTGGAAAAATTATCAGACCGACGGGCAGGGCGGAGGCGCGTCCACGATCACACAGCAACTCGCGCGCGCGTTACTGCTTTCGCCCGAAGAACGCGCCCAGCGGACGTATCGCCGCAAAGTACGCGAGATCATCCTTGCCGCCGAAATTACGCGGCGTTATTCCAAAGATGAAATCCTTGAGTTGTATCTCAACGAAATTTATTACGGCAACCTCGCCTACGGGATCGAAGCCGCGTCCGAAACATATTTTGGCAAGACCGCGAATCAGTTGACTCTTGCCGAAGCGTCTTTTCTTGCAGGATTGCCGCAATCGCCATCGGTCTACGACATTTATTCAAACCGCGATGCGACGCTCGTCCGCCAGCAACAAGTGTTGGTGCTGATGTTCGGATTGAGTCAATCGGAGGATTGCATCACCGTCAGCAACAGCGAAACACCGATCTGCGTGGACCAAGTGGCGGCGGTGCAGGCGGCGGACGAGATCAAGAGCCGCGTCTTCAACTCGCCGAACATCAACACGAAATATCCGCATTGGGTCAACTTCGTCCGCGCCGAGTTGGAAAAACAATACGACGCGCAGACCATCTATCGCTCGGGTTTCATCGTTTACACCACGCTCGACCCGAAGTTGCAAGATGAAGCGCAGAGACTCGTCACCGAACAACTCGCGGGTCTCGTGGACAAGAACGCGAAGAACGGCGCGCTCGTCTCGATCAAACCTTCGACGGGAGAAATCCTTGCGATGGTCGGCTCGCCCGACTTCAACAACGACGCGATCGCGGGACAGATCAACATGGCGGATAGCGCGACGCGTCAGCCAGGCTCTTCGATCAAGCCCATCACGTATCTCGCCGCGTTTGAAAAAGGATGGACGCCCTCGACTCTCATCTGGGATGTGCCGACCGATTTCCCCGACGGGGCGAATCCGCCGTACTCGCCCGTCAACTACGACGGAAAATTTCACGGTCCCATGACCGTGCGGACTGCGTTATCCAACTCGTTCAACATCCCCGCTGTGAAAGCGTTGGAATTCGTCGGCGTGTACGACAACCCGAACACGCCCGAAGAAGACGGCATGATCGCCATGGCAAAAAGACTCGGCATCACGAGTCTCACAGGCGATCAATACGGTCTCGCGCTCACGCTCGGCGGCGGCGAAGTGAGTCTGTTGGAAATGACCTCCGCTTTTTCCGTGTTTGCGAATGGCGGAAAAAAACTTCCGCCCGTTGCGATCCTCAAGATCGTTGATTTTGAAGGCAACGTCATCTACGAATACCAACCGCCGCAAGCCGAACAAGTCATCCGCCCTGAACACGCCTTCCTCATTTCATCCATCCTCTCCGACAACCAAGCGCGTTCGTGGATGTTCGGACCCAACTCCGTGTTGAATCTCCCCTTCCAAGCCGCGGCAAAAACAGGGACGGCGGGCGATCCGCGCGGCGCGGACGGTGTCAACGTCTACGACAACTGGACTCTCGGCTACACTCCCGATCTCGCCACTGGCGTGTGGGTCGGCAATGCCGATTACACTCCGATGATCAACACGTCTGGCACAACAGGCGCGGCGCCGATCTGGTCTGCGTTCATGCAATACGCTGTGCCGCTTGTGAGTCCCAACAACACTCCCTCCTCATTCGTTATCCCGCAAGGCATCACCGAAAAAATCATCTGCGCGGTTTCAGGCGCCGAGCCGTCGAACTGGTGCAAGGGCGGTCAACGCAGTGAATTCTACGCAAGCGACCAGCCGCCCCTGCCCGCGTCGCAAGACCTCCTCCGCCAAACCGAACTTGACACGTGGACGGGTCTCATCGCGGGCAACGCTTGTCCCGATTTCGACAAAGAAGAACTCGTGATGAACGTCAAAGATGAGTGGGGTCGCAAGTGGCTTCGCAGTGGCGACGGCAAAGATTGGCTCGAGTCGCACGATATGCCGCGCAACCCGTTCTTCGCGCCCGACCGCGAATGTTCCGCCGACGATCCGCGCCCCATTCTCGAATTCTCTAATTTCAATGATAATGACACCATCACTGATTCGAATCTGGTCATCAAAGGCACGATCGACGTCACCAAAGGCGGTTTCACTGGCTGGCGTCTCGAAGTCGGGGACGGCGACGATCCCAACGACTGGACGACTCTCGCGCAAGGCGACAACAAAATTGAATCGGACACCATCTTCAAATGGGATTTAAAAGACGTGACCTCGAACAAGATCACGCTTCGGATCTATCTCCAAAACGGAGAGGAATTCTACGCCGAAAAACGCGTCACTCTGACCCTCAACCTGCCTACCCCAACCCCCGAACCGACTCTCACTCCCAGCCTCACCCCGCTCCCCCCAACCGACGCGCCCACTTCGACTCCCTCCGAAACCCCAACCCTCGCCCCGCCCACCGACACGCCCACACCGAGTTTGACTCCCACACCATAATTGCGCATGTCACCCTGAGCGATAGCGAAGGGTCTCCTCCACGCCATGCAGAGACCCTTCGATCACAAAACCCATCCCAATCATGTCATGCTGAGCGCCAGCGAAGCATCTCCTCCACAGCGAGCAGAGACCCTTCGGTCGTGGCGCGAGGCGCCACTCCCTCAGGGTGACATGGCTAGAAGTGAATTATGAAATCCTACTTTGTCTACATCATGACAAATAGATCAAAGACTCTCTACACAGGCGTCACCAACAATCTCGAACGCCGCGTGTATGAACACAAGAACAAACTTGTCGCGGGGTTTACAAGCAAGTACAACATCACCAAATTGGTATACTACGAAGAAACAAGTAATGTACACGCCGCGCTTGCGCGAGAGAAACAAATCAAAGGCTGGCGCCGCGCCAAGAAGATTGCATTGATCGAGGCTGAAAATCCAGAATGGAAAGATATAAGCCTTGAATGGTATAAATGAATTAACGCTATGTCACCCTGAGCAATAGCGAAGGGTCTCCTCCACGCCGAGCAAGAGACCCTTCGGTCGCTATCGCTCCCTCAGGGTGACATGTAGGTGTGTCATGCTGAGCGATAGCGAAGCATCTCCTCCCCAACGAGCAGAGACCCTTCGGTCGCTATCGCTCCCTCAGGGTGACATGCCATAGGTACAACCATGAATCTCCCCGACATCCTCTTCCTCTACGAATACAACTACTGGGCGAACAAGAAGATCCTCGCCGCGAGCGCGGGTGTGACTCCCGAACAATTCACCGCGCCCGCATCCTTTCCGTTCGGCGGTCTGCGCGGAACGTTGGTCCACACCGTGGATGCGGAACGTATCTGGCGCGTGTTATTTGAAACACAGATCGTCACCGAAGATCAAGATCTTGTGGCAACAGACTTCCCAACTTTTGAATCGCTTGAACAAAAATTCCGCGAAGAGGAAGAATTGATGCGAGCCTACCTCAATCGCCTGAGCGATGAAGATATGGACAGCCATCTACGCTATACAGCCTCTTCGGGTATTCAGCGCGATAGAATCATTTGGCATTGCCACATCCATCTCGTGAATCACGGCACGCAACACCGCAGTGAAGCCGCCGCGATCCTCACCGACTTGGGTCACTCGCCCGGGGAACTTGATTTCACCGTGTTTTTGAACGAGTGGAAAAAATGAATGGGAATAACCGAACCAGCCTCAAGGTCGGAATGATCGTGCTTGTCGTCCAGAAACAAGATCAGCGAACGGGGAAGTTGACGAAAGGCATCGTCAAAGATATATTGACCAAATCGCCGAACCATCCGCACGGCATCAAAGTCCGTTTGCAGAGCGGAGAGGTGGGGCGCGTCAAGGAAATCGTTTTGGAATGAAGAAAAAAATACTATTTGGAATTCTCGCGCTGGGCGCGATGCTGGCGTGTGTGCCGTCCGGGCTGGCAACGCCGGTGGTCGTTCCGGCGGACTCGAATGCGATCCAACTGTATATGCAACAGACCGCCGGAGCCGCGTTCACACAAACACAGGCGTCGATTCCCACCCTGCCGCCAACGCTAACGCTCACCCCCACGCCGCGTCCCACATTCACGCTTGACCCCACCTTCACACCGGTGGGCACGATTGTTCTCGCCGCGCCCCCGCAGTCGCAACACGTGCAATATTTCCGCGTCAAGCACGATCACCAACTCGCGCTGTACAACTTCCGTTCGCGCACGGTCAGCCCCGATTGGGGATACACCAAGCAAACCCCTGAAATTTTGCCAATGTTTCCGATCCCCAAGGAGGGCACAGGCACAATCCGCACCCCGGTGGATGGCGCCTGGGAGCGATTCATCAACGACTTGAACGGGAACAACAACGGCAAACTGACGTACCTCAAATCCTCCGGCACGGCATTGTTCAACGGGGCGGGCTTCCCTCAAATGGAAAGCCTGACCATGGGCGGCAACATCGTCACCCTGGAGGCGATCTCCAACGGCTGGGGCAAGGTACACACCATGGATTTCAACTCGCCTGGGAATGCCAGCGTCGAGAACTATTTCACCCGCCCCGATCTCGTGCATAAATTCGTGTTGGTATCCTGGAACACCAAAAACAAGACCACCATCTGGCCCAACACGCCAAAAGGCGATATCTTTTATCCGTTCGTGACGCGGAACGATGCGTGGGTGCAGATGGAGCGCCTCGAACCGTTCCCCATCCTGCCGATGAACGTGAGCGTGGTCATCACACAGGATGTGCGCAAAGAACCCAAAGCGGATAGCGAACTGACAAGTACCCGTCTTGAGGAAGGCAAAACGGCAACCATCATCCAGTATCATCCTTCCGCTTCGGATGTGTGGGGACAATTACAAAACGGCGGATGGGTGCTCTTGTTCTCCTACACCAAGGACGGTCCCACCCATTTCACAACCTGGAGCATGGCGACCATGCCTCCAAACCCGCCCCTGTTTTCGGAGTGAAATATTCCAATACTCAAGCGCGGAACAACCCGCTTGAGTGACAAAAGGCGTGTGCTATACTCGCGCGCATGCCCATCCTTTCGATTCTCCTCCCCATTCTCGGTTATCTCTGCGGCTCCCTCCCTTTTGCCGTGTGGGTCACTCGCTTCGCCAAAGGGGTAGATGTGCGCGACGGCGGCTCGGGTCACGCGGGGGCAACGAACACAGCACGGCAGGCGGGCTTCGGCTGGGGCGCGCTCGTGTTCGTTCTCGATATCGCCAAAGGATTTATTCCAACATGGCTGGCGTATCGATATTCGGGTGAAACCTGGGTCATCGCTCTCACCGGCGCGTTGGCGGTCATTGGTCACTGCTGGCCCCTCTTTGCGCAATTCCGCGGCGGCATGGGGCTGGCAACCTTCGGCGGCGCCGTTCTCGCGCTGAACGCGCTCGCCTTCTTTTCCGGCATCGTCTTGTTGGCGGCAATGCTGGCGATCCTCCGCCATCGCGCGCGCGCCAGCCTGATCGCCGGCTTATTCCTTGCGCCGCTGTATTGGCTCCTCAACCTGCGCGGCGCGGAATTTTGGATCGCCATCGTTTGCGGGCTTGTGATCGCCTACCGTTTTCTCATGGACTGGAACCGTCAATATCGGGGGCTGTAATGAAACTCGGCATCGTCACCGACTCAACGTGCGACCTCCCCAATGACCTCATCGAACAACACGAACTTGAAGTCATCCCCTCCATTTTGATTCTCGAGGGAAAAGAATACGCGGATGGAATTGGACTCTCGCGCGAAGATTTTTACAACCGACTCGCCTCGCTTCACCCCTACCCGACAACTGCCTCGCCTTCGATCGGCGATTTCGCCTCCCGCTACGATTCCCTCCTCTCGCGCGGCTGTGGGCACATCCTCTCCATCCACGCCGCAGGGACGTTGACCGCCATCCTCAACTCCGCGCGCCAGGCGGCGGTTGACTTCCCCAACAAGATCACCATCATAGACAGCGGCTCGCTCTCGCTGGGACTCGGTTTTCAAGTCCTCGCCGCCGCCGAATCAGCCGAACTCGGTCTGCCAGCCGCGCTCGACGCCATCGAATCGACTCGCAAGCGGTTATCCGTTTTCGCCGCGCTCGACACGCTGGAGAATCTCAAACGCAGTGGACGCGTCCCAGGCGTGGTCGCGCATTTGGGCGGATTGTTATCCATCAAGCCAGTGGTCGAAATAAAAGAGGGTCACGTCAAACCCATCGGCGCGACGCGAACCACAAAACAATCCGATGAACGGATGTTGAACTTGCTTTTAGAAATGGGAGAAATGGAACGGCTGGCGATCCTGCACACCAACGCCCCCGCGCGCGCAAAAGGATTATTGAACAACGTGATGGAACGTCAACCCGAATTTGTTCCGCGTGATATTTTGTTTGTGAATGTCACCGCCGTGATCGGAACACATCTGGGGGCGAATGGTCTGGGCTTCGCGGCAGTGAAAAAAGACCATGGACGATAGACGATAGACGATAGACCATTGTCCATGGTCAGTCGTCCATCGTCCAATCACGAAAACGCCTGAATCCCCGTCTGCGCTCTTCCTAAAATCAACGCATGAATATCATGCGTGCCCTCATAGGTGTTGACCGCTTCAAGATTCATCGCATGTCGAATCACATGGAACTCATCCGAGACGCCGTTGCCGCCGTGCATATCGCGCGACATTCTTGCAATATCCAGCGCTTTGCCGCATGAATTGCGTTTGATCAGCGAGATCATCTCAGGCGTGGACTTGCCTTCGTCAATCAAGCGTCCCACGCGCAACGCGGCTTGTAATCCCAGCGTGATCTCCGTCATCATGTTCGCCAACTTCAATTGAATGATCTGATTCGCCGCCAACGGACGCCCAAACTGCGGACGGTCCAACGTGTATTGCCGCGCCGCGTGCCAGCAAAATTCCGCCGCGCCCAACGCGCCCCACGCAATTCCATAACGCGCCTTGTTCAAACACCCGAACGGACCTCCCAAGCCTTTCACATTCGGGAACATATTTTCCTCAGGCACGAATACTTCGTTCATCACGATCTCGCCTGTCGCGCTCGCTCGCAGGCTGAACTTGCCCTCGATCTTCGGCGCGGAGAGTCCCTTCATCCCTTTTTCCAAAATGAAGCCGCGAATCTCGCCATCAAGTTTTGCCCACACCACGAACACATCTGCGATGGGCGAGTTGGTAATCCACATCTTGTTGCCTTGGAGAATGAAACCGCCGTCTACTTTTTTGGCGCGGGTCTCCATGCTGGCAGGGTCGCTCCCGTGATTCGGTTCGGTTAAGCCAAAGCAACCGATCCACTTTCCGCTTGCCAAATTCGGGAGATATTTTTTCTTTTGCTCATCGGTCCCATACGTGTGAATCGGATACATCACCAACGAACTCTGCACCGACATCGCGGAACGGTAGCCGCTGTCCACCCGCTCCACTTCGCGCGCCATCAATCCGTATGCCACATGATTCAACCCCGCGCCGCCGTATTCTTCGGGAATGGTTGAGCCTAGGAATCCCAACTGTCCCATCTCATCCATGATTTCGCGGTGGAAGATCTCCTTGCGGTTCGCCTCCAGGATGCGCGGCTGTAATCTTTCCTGGCAATACCTGTGCGCGATTTCACTGATCACGCGTTCCTCGTTAGTTAATTGGTCGTTGAGCAGAAAGGGATCGTCCCATTTGAAGGTTGGTTTTGCCATGGTTGCCTCATCGTTGTAGTATAGACGCCATCGGAAATAATTTTTAGGACGCAGGTGAACGCTGATTCACGCTGATGAAAAGAGAGAAACAATCTGCGCCTTCTGCGCGCTTCGCGGTCAGCGTCCAACGAAGGTTTTGTCTTATGACCGATAAAGTCTTTGCAAAAAGATTGTATCAAAAGATGATCTTACGCGAACACCGCGCCTTCCATTTGCAACAGCCATTCTTTGGTTTTCAACCCCTGCCCGCCGCCATAGCCGCGAAGTTTGCCATCCATGCCGATCACGCGATGACAGGGAATCACCAGCGGCATCGGGTTCATGGCGTTCGCCCCTCCCACCGCCCGAGACGCATGCGGACGGTTGATCTGCTGGGCAATGTCGAGATATGTGCGCGTTTCGCCATAGGGGATGCGGAACACGGCTTGCAACGCCTCGCGCTGGAACGGGGTAAAGAGAGTCCAATCCACAGGGATGGTGAAGGCGCGACGTTTCCCATCGATGTATTCGGCGAGTTCCTTCGCGTACGGCTGGACGCGTTTCGCATCTTCCACGACGGGACGGCTGAATCGCGCTAGATAAGAATCAAACTCCCCCTGCGATTCCGCCCACTCAACCGCGACCAGGCCGAAGTCGGAGGCGGCGAGGCGGAAGTCTCCCAGGCGAGTCCCGTTCAATTCGCCGATGAAGATGGGGGCGGCATCCTGTCTTGTCTTTTTCATTTCGATCGCTCGCTTGAATTATAGCGCGAACTACCTCGCTCGATCTTCGAGAGCGCCCAGGTGTTGGCAAATTGGCGGCAAACAAAATTACACGCCACACATCCCATTTGCCTCTCATGGATTTCCCACACTCTTAAGATGGATAGCCAAACTTTTCAATTGAATCGGGAATGGTATTATCATTGGGGTAACCAAAGGAAACCCATGCCTACGAACTCCTCCTTCAAACTTTTCATCACAGCCCTACTGCTGGCGTCGCTCGCCTGCGGAGGAACGGTTCCATCTGTCCCTACCACAGATCCGAACGCGGCGCAGACTGCCATCGTCGAAACGATTGCCGCGATCCAGATTCAAGATACGGCATCCGCGTTGCCGTTGATCGGGGCAAGCCCCAGCCCCGCGCCGACCGATACGCCGACTCTCACGCCGACGATCGAGTTCACAACCACGCCAGAGAAACCCATGATTTCCGTCGTTGTGGATACGTTTTGCAGGATGGGCCCGGGAAAAGAGTATGAGAAAGTGGGCATTTTGCTTGTGGGCGAAACCACCGAGATCGTCGGTCGGCACGCCACCGGCAAATATTGGTACGTGCGCAACCCGGATGTGGGCGCGGAATTTTGCTGGATGTCCGGCGAATACGCATCGGTTACCGGCAACTACGCAATGCTTCTTGTGCAAACGCCCCCCTTCGCTCGACCCGCAGATTTCGAAATCACTTATCTGGGCATGGGCAAATGCTCCAACGACTTCTGGTCCGATATTCGCCTGAAGAGCATCAGCGACCAGCTTTTCGAATCCGTCAGCCTCACCGTGCGCGACCTCGACACAACCACTTTCCGCTCTGCCACCGCGAACGATTTCACTTTCGTAGACGGTTGCGGCGGAGCGCAGGAACCCGCCGATTATTTGATCCAGGGCGGCACAGTGCGCATCAGCACGCCCACCTTCCCGTTCAACCTGAACTCGCACAACATGTCCATTTCGATCACCCTATGCACCGACTCAGATTTGCGCGGACAGTGTGTGACCAAATCCCTCTCCTACATCCCATGAGCGATTCCGTTCAACAATGAGCATCGTTCCTTGACGCATCCTCTCTTTCCCCGTAAGATTGTCCCCGCAATAGAACATACTTTCAAAGAGACTCGACCACCAAGGGCACAAAGGACACGAAGTTAAAACCTTTGTGTACTTCGTGTCCTTCGTGTTTAAAAATTTGGAGCAACTATGGAACTTGGACTAATCCGCAAAATAGACATTGACACCGAAATGCAACAGGCGTACCTCGATTATGCGATGAGCGTGATCGTGGCGCGCGCCCTGCCCGACGCGCGCGATGGACTCAAACCTGTGCAACGCCGCATCCTTTACGCGATGTACGATATGGGCATCCGCGCGGACTCGGCGTATAAAAAATCTGCGAGAATTGTCGGTGAAGTGTTGGGTAAATATCATCCGCACGGCGACTCGGCGGTGTACGAAGCGATGGCGCGCATGGCGCAGGATTTTTCGATGCGCACCATGCTCGTGGATGGTCAGGGGAATTTTGGTTCTGTGGACGGCGACCCGCCCGCGGCGATGCGTTACACCGAAGCGCGTCTCACCAACGCCGCGCTCGATATTTTGTTCGACCTCAACAAAGAGACCGTCAACTTCACTCCCAACTTCGACGACACATTAACCGAACCGAACGTTTTACCTTCCGCGATTCCGAATCTGCTGGTCAACGGCGCGACGGGTATCGCGGTGGGCATGGCGACTTCGATCCCGCCTCATAACCTGAGTGAAGTTGTGGACGCCCTCGTCTACATGATCGAAAAGTGGGAGAAACTCGACGACATTGACGTGGAGCAATTGATGAAGTTCGTGCAGGGACCAGACTTCCCGACGGGCGGACTCATCGTGCAGGAAAAAGACGAAGAGGGCATCGAAGCCGCGTACGGCTCGGGGCGCGGACGTGTCACCGTGCAGGCGAAGGCGCACGTTGAAGAGATGGAGCGCGGCAAGAATCGCATCATCGTTACCGAACTGCCGTACATGGTCAACAAGTCGAGTCTCATCGAGCGCATCGCCGATCTCGCGCGCGATGGCTATCTCGAAGGCTTGTCCGATCTGCGCGACGAGTCGGATCGTCAGGGCATGCGCATCGTGTTGGAGATGACGAAGAACGCCGATCCCGATGTCGTCTTGCGCGACCTCTACAAACGCACGCCGATGCAAACCACATTCAGCATCAACCTGCTCGCGCTGGTGGACGGCGAGCCGCGCACGTTAACGTTGAAGCAGGCGCTCCGCGTCTACGTGGAACACAGGCTGACCGTCATAAAGAGGCGCGCTGAATTCGATCTGGCAAAAGCCAAAGCGCGGGCGCACATCCTGGAAGGATATTTAGTCGCCTTGAAGAATCTGGATGAAGTGATCAACATCATCCGCTCCGCCTCGGACGTGGAGACTGCGCGCGCCAAACTGATGAAGCGCTACAAACTGACGGAGTTGCAGGCGACGGCGATCCTTGACCTGCAACTGCGCCGACTCGCCGCGCTCGAACGCAAGAAGATCGAAACCGAATATAAAGAAGTGAGCGCGGTGATCAAAGAGTTGACCACGTTGTTGAAATCGCCGAAGTTGATGCGCGGCGTTGTGGCGGACGAACTGTTGAAAGTGAAAGCGCAATATGGCGACCGCCGCCGCACGCAGATCGTGACTCTGGGCGAGTCGAAAGACGGCAAGACGACGAAGAAAGCCTTGACCGCGCGCGACCTTCTGCCTGAACAACAAGTGTGGATCGGCGTGACCGACGATGGCTTGGTCTCGCGCACCGCCGACGATAAACAGCCGAAGCATTCGGGCAACGACGCGCCGCGCTGGCTGGTGAAAGCCGCCACGACAGACACGATCTATTTTGTGGCGAAATCTGGACGCGCCGCCGCAGTTGCCGCGCATATCATTCCGCAAGCCGAAAAGTTGACGCAAGGCTCGATGTTCTACAAAGTCTCGCCGCTCACGGAAAATGATTCGCTCGCGGCAGTGTTCGCGTTGCCGTCACGAAAATCTACATTGTCCGAAGAGACGTGTGTGCTGACCACGACAAGATTCGGCATGATCAAGAAAAGTTTGATCAGTGAATTGCCAGGACCATCGTCGCAAACATTTGTCTTGGTCAAAGTGAACGAAGGCGACCGATTAATTTCTGTCGGATTAACCGACGGCAAGAAGAAAGATATCTTCCTCGTCACCGCGCAGGGCATGGCGATCCGCTTCAAGGAAGATGACGTGCGCCCGATGGGACTCGTCGCGGCAGGCGTCAACGGCATGAAGTTGGACGATAAAGATGAAGTCATCGGCGCGGAAGTATTACCGTCGGAAGGTGAAGTGTTCCTGCTCACGAACGACGGCAAGGCAAAGCGCGTGGAAGAAAAAGAATTCCCCACACAAGGACGTTACGGCAAGGGCGTGATCGCCTGGGAACTGCCTGAAAAAGAAAAACTCGTCGGTGTGGTGACGGGCAAACCGAACCACATGGCGACCATCCACTTGAGCAAGGGCGCGCCGAAATCAACTCGCTTAGATGCGGCAAGTCTACGCAAACGCGCCGCCACGAAGGGTGATGTGGTGGTGGAGGTGAAGCCTGGCGAGGAAGTGGTCTCGGTCAATGTGGCGTGGGAGGCGGGGAGGTTTGTAGGGGAGGGGAAAATAGAAAGTGGAAAGAGGAAAGAAGGAAAGAAGACTGCAAAGAAGTCTGCGGCTTCAAAGAAGAAGGTCGCGGTGAAGAAATCTTCGGCGAAGGCGAAGAAGGCGGTTAAGAAGGCAAGAACGGCGAAGACAAAATCCTCGAAGGGGAAGAAAAAGAAATAAGGTTATACTTGCGCCATGAGGTTTTCGTGGGATCCTCGCAAAGCGGACAGCAACTTCCGCAAACACGAAGTTGCATTCGATGAAGCGCTTACCGTTTTCAGCGATCCGCTGGCGTTGATCTTCGACGACATGGAACACTCGGCGGAGGAGCATCGCGAGATCATCATCGGCTACTCCACCCTGAGAAGGCTCATACTTGTGTGTTTTGTCGAACGGATGGATGATACGATCCGAATGATCAGCGCCCGCCGCGCGACGAAAGATGAAATAAAAGATTATGAAAAAAATGCCCGCAAAAAAATCGTATAAAGTCTCCGATATGGCTTCCGAGTATCGTTTCGATTACAAGAAAGCCCAGCCGAATCGCTTTGCCAGCCGCATGAAGGACGCGCCGCTCGTGGCTGTGATCGATCCCGATGTGGCAAAGGTATTCAAGACAACGGAAGAGGTCAATACCGCCTTGCGCGCGTTGATCTCCGCGCTGCCGAAAGGCTGACGAAAAATCATCCAAACAATGTTGGGAATTGCTTCGCCACTTCGTGGCTCGCAATGACGGCAAGTCGTTTTTTCAAAATCGACTCGCCTTCGGCGAGAGGAAAAAACAGAACGCAGAAAACACGCTTCGCGAACAGGATTCAAGATCACCCGCTGGGGAGGAGCGCCACGCGAAAACCGATACTGTCGTACCCGTTGCTCGGGCGGACGTAGTAGCGGATCGCAACACGCGCGTTGTCTTCAACGTTGGTCCACGAGCCGCCGCGCAGACAGCGAGTTGTACCGTTTTCTGGACCTTGCGGGTCTTTTATATTTTTGCCTGTTCTATCCTGATCCACAGGACTGCTACGCTGGTACTCTTTTTCGCTAAACCAATCATTGCACCACTCCCACACATTGCCAGCCATGTCGGCGCATCCATACGGCGAATCGCCGCTCAAAGCGGGATCGTTGCTTGAAAACTTGCCAACATCGGTTGTATCTCCGATCTTCGATTCGCTTGTGTTGGCTTTCTTCGGGTCAAACGCATTACCCCACGGATAGACGCGACCATCCTCGCCGCGCGCGGCTTTCTCCCATTCGGCTTCGGTGGGCAGGCGGTAATTCTTTTTCGTCTTCTCGCTTAACCATTTGCAATACGCGTTGGCATCGTCCCACGAAACATTCACCACAGGATGCCCTCCTTTTTCCACGGGGAACTGGTCGCCATCCCAACCGCGCGGCGGGGATTGATCTTTTACGTCGCGGAGGAATGCTTGATATTCGCGGTTGGTGATCGGGTACTTGCCGATGAAATATTCGGACAGTTCAACCGTGTGTTGAGGTTGTTCCCATTCGACCCATTCCTTCCAGTTTTCACCTCCTTCTTTGATGACCTGCGCGGCTTGTTCCTTGGTTGTTCCCATCAAAAATTTTCCAGTAGGGATTCGCACCATCTGCGGCTCGAACACCAGCCTTGCAACTTCGGCGGGAGGCGGCGCGGCTTGCGGCGCTTCGGCGCTGCGTGTGAGGGTGAAATACAGTTTCAATTCATCGGTCGACAAGCCTGCAAAGGTGGCATCCTGCGTTTCGGGTTTGTGTTTCATGGTGAGGATTCGCCGCACTGCCGCGCTTCCGCGTTGTGAGAGGAAGGGAACAAGTGCGGGCGGGGGTTCGGCCTTTGTCGCATCGTCAATATGGATTTCGGCCTTTCCCTCTATTGCATCTTCTAAAACTTTTTCAGGAACCGATGACATAGACTTATAGGTGTTTGGAAGTTTGGTCTCGGCGAGGTAGTATTCTTCGAGCTCACGCAGATAGCGCGGCTCTTCTTTCAAGAGTAAATTGAACAAGTCGGGGTGCGCGGCTTGAATCGCAACCACTTTTGCCAAACGGATCGGCTTGACGGCTTCTTTCAATTTTTCTTTGCGTTTCTCCGCCAGTTTCGAGAGCATCAAAAAGGTGTTGACCGTGCGCTTGATATTGCGCGGGTTGTCGCCCAATCCTTCGGCGAATACTTTGTGACAGTCTTCGTGCGCCCAATCGTTACTTAATCCTTCAACGAATTTGCCCATGTCGTCCTGAATCACAGGCGGGATTTGGAACGGCAGTTGAATGATCTTTTCGAGATACTTGATGCCTTCGATGGTGAACTGCGGTTTGCCCTCCGCGTCCTTTTTATCTTTGACATCCTTGTATTTCATCTCGATGCCGCGCGCGATCACGTCCTGGTCAATGCCGAGCACGAACACGCAATCCTGCACATCGAGGAACAACTTGATTGCCTCCAGCACTTGAATCGCTTTTTCGGGCAAACAGCGGTCGAGATCGTCCACAAAAACAACGAGCCTTTTGTCGCTGTTTGAAACATGCTGTTCAATAAGTATGCGAAATTTACCTTGAAATTGTTCGAGAAAGCGGACCTGTTCAATTTGTATCTTTGTGCGTTCGCGTTGAATGGCTTCGGTTGCCTCGTCGGTCAAAGCCTCAGCGCCGAGTTGTTGCACTTTTTTGACGAACTCACTTAGCACTGTGCCGCCCGGAATAAACGAAAGCGCAAGTTGGACGCCTCCTTTTGCAACTGCGCCCCCAAGTTTTGCAAGATCGATTGTGACTCCCCCTGCTTTTTCAATTTCAATGCCTCGGTAAAGCATTGTTTCCAAATATTCTAAGTCCTCAATAGGTTGTCCCTCTTTTATTTCTCTTCGAAGGGCTGTCAAAACGCTTAACAAGAAAGCGCGCCAAAGAGTTTCTTCCTTGTCGTACTTCCACGCGTCGAACCATGCGACGGTGAACTTCTTCGGCAATTGGTTCTTCACCATTCGCATCAGCGAAGTCTTGCCTGAACCCCACCCGCCGAACACGCCGATGGTCAACGGCGTGTTGCCTGTCTGGATAATGTCCGCGAGGGTTTCGACGTAGGGCGTGAAATCGAGCGCGTCCCTTTCGGTCGGCTGGTCGTTGACGATGTAGGTTTTTGAATTAGAGGCGGGCATGGCGTACTCCCCTTACTTGAGTTTGAGTTTGCTTCTTACGAAAACGCGCACTCTTTTCGCCGCTTCGAATGCGTCTTCCGCAAGGTCCGCTGAAACTGTTGCGCCAGGGTATCGTATGGCGACAGCAAATCCATCCAGGCTGTTCAGATCGCTTGCAAGTTTTCTAAAATCCTTGTCAACAGGGATACACAACCCGAGCAAATCCGCCAATCGATGGGTTCGTTCAAAGCGGATCAAGTGGTCCGTCAAAAACGCTTTGAGGTATTTCTCCGCGCACTGCTGGCAGTGGAAACAGGCAGGGCTCGACAACGGCGCTTCGCCCGCATGGAGGAGCAAATCCGCGCTATCGAAATCTTCCTCGGCTTTGTCCACCCACTCTTTAGCCACTTCGTTCATACAGAACTTTCCCTTTTTGGGTGATGTCAACCAGAAACCAGTCTCCCAACTTCTTGCGTTTTTCGATAGCCTTCTGTGAACGAACGACAACATCCAGCCCGAAGTTCAGCGGCGGCAGTGATTTTCTAATTTCAAGCGACTTCTCGAATTCATCCCCTTTGGGCGTATCTATCACGACCAGCAGGTCCACATCGCTGGAGGCGGTCGGCTTTCCATAGGCGTGAGAGCCGAAGAGAATGATCTTCTCGGGATCGAACGTTTCCGCAATATGTTTCGCAATCGCGCGAATGGTCTGCATGGGGACGCGCTTGCGCTCCCTGAGTGACGGACCCTGAAATAGCGTTGGCGTTGCCATGTTTGCATTATACGTTATTTTGCCTACGTGCCGAACACGCTGAGGTCAATAGTGTCTTTCTTGTTTGGAAGATGCCTGCGAGGGTTTCAACTATAATTCAACCATCAAGGACATCTCCACATGAAACGATTATCAATGCTTATCGCAATCACACTCATCGTCAGCGCGTGTGGCGCAGGTGAACCGCAGGCTACACCTACGATCAATCTGGCAGACCTGCAAGGCACCATCGTCGCGGCAGGTTCCACGCTGGTGGCAGAGACGCAAGCCGCCATCCCGACCGCTACGATCCCGCCGACAGCCACGTTGACGAATACACCCGCGTTCACGGCTACCCTCCCGCCTATGCCAACGCTGGGGGCAACATTCACCCCCAGCCCTGTTCCGAATCCGTATGCGGGTGATCCGTGCATTAATACCCTCCTGCCTGCTTCATTGGAAGGAGAGAAGATCAAGATCCGCATTGACAACCCCACGAAGGGAACGATCAATGTCTCAGTGAATCTACAGCAAAACGGTCCGCAAAGTGTGTGCGGTTACCGCCCCTATACTCTCACGAGTGGTCAATCGCTGGTCATCGGCGATCTCATCGTAGGATGTTATTCCCTGTGGGCATGGAACCCCGACCCCAAAGAGTATTTCATGGTGACGAACGGAACCCACTGCCTTGATACATCCCAGCCCTGGGCGTTTGATATCACACCCAACGGAATCAATCTCAAAAAGTAGGGTTTAGCCCTCTCCCAGAAGAGCAATCACATTAGAGAAGCTCTTCAAAAGCATTATCCACTAATCCTCACGAATTTCCGCTAAAAAAATTGCTAAGATTAGCGTAGATTAGTGGAAGAGAACTTCAAGCGCAGTAGCCCTACTCTCCTTGCCAGTAGGACGGAGTAGTGTTGACGTGTATAATGATGCAAACGAAAGCAAGATCCGATGAATCTAACGATCCAATACGAACAAGAAGAAGATGGTCGCTGGCTGGCGGAAGTGAAAGAATTGCCGGGTACGCTGGCGTATGGCAATGACGCCGAAAGCGCAATTGCCCGCGTACAGGCTTTGGCTTTACGCGTCGTTGCCGATCAAGTTGAAAACGGTCAGGCAATTTCCGCGATAATCTTCATGTATTCCCCTCCTATTAAATCGGATGATGACGCTTGGGAAAGATTGCTGAAATTAGGGGACAAATTGGGAAAAGGCTGGCAAAGCGAGAAAAGCGCGGTAGAAATTCTTTCTGAGATGCGCCGATAGCGAATCTTGCAAGAAGGCGGAGTTGCGAGCGCCTCGCTAGCGCGACCCCGCTCACCCGTCGAATCGAAGCGTGCGTCCCGTCGTCGAGATGATCCAGTGAAAGCACAACGTCCCCAGTTTTTTTCACCCATCAAACACTTGCACAGCGCGGAAATTTATCTGCTCGCTGTGTTGCTGATCTTCGGCGTTGCCGTTTGTCTTCTGCTTCCCATCAGCGCGGGCTACGATGAAGAGACGCATCTCATGCGCGTCTGGCAAATGTCCGACTTCGCGTTTTTGCCGAACGAAGAGAAGACGCCATTCCCCGCCGTCTATTGGGAACTTTCGTATCGCAGGCAGTTCATCGTCCGCGCGGTGGAAGCGGACTTCTGGGGAAAATTTGGAAGCCTGCCGATGGACGCGTACGATTATGTGTATGGAACTGTCGAGACGCGCTCGGTCTATTCGCCTCCGCTGTTATTGCCGCAAGCCATGGTCATGCGCTTTCTTGGAAGAAGCGAAAGACTGCCCGCCCTGCCCGTGTATTATGTCATTCGTCTGATCGGACTCATCAGTTACACAGCGCTCGCATGGCTGGGGGTGCGATTCATTCCGTTCGGCAAATGGATTCTCGCCATCTTCGCCGCGTCGCCTGTCGCCATTTTGCAAGCCTCCACCATCAGCGCGGACGCGATCTCGAACGGCATCGCGTTTCTGTTCATCGGCGGAACGATCGCCATCGCAAATCAAAAAGAAATCCGTTGGAAGGAATGGGGCTGGCTCGCGCTATTATTTTTCATTTTATTTTTCGGAAAAGTCAACATCGTCCCTCTGGCTGTCCTTCCCTTCCTCATCATTCCTCCCTCGCGTTTCACCATGCGACACGGCTACTTGTTCTTGCTTCTAACAACCGTCGTGTTTTTTGCAATCGAAGTCGTCGGCTGGAATCTGCTCGCCTATTCACAGCTCCACGCTTTGCCCGATGGCACAGACCCTCGCGGGCAAGTTCTGTTCATCCTGCAACAACCGATTGAATTTTTATCCATCCTCACGCAAACGATTCGCGGCAGATGGTTCAGTTATCTTTTGGATTCTCTCGCCATCTACGGCTTTGCCTACTGGCCCGTCCCCGCATGGACTTTTTATTTCTTCACCGCCGCACTGATCGCCGCCTTGTTTCTCAACAACGATTCGATTCCAACTCGCGCCCGCGCTGGATTGTTCCTCGTCTTTCTTGTTTCATACGTCGGGACGTACATTCTGCTCTACATCACCGGCAATCCGGTGGGATTCAAATCCATCGAGGGCGTGCAAGGACGTTACTTCACGACGGTCATGCCGCTTCTTTTCGTCGGGCTGGCTGGTCTGCCCATCCTCCAGCGGATTCGCATCCCCAGCGCTCTCCCCGTCGTCCTCTCCGTGTTGAGTCTCCTCTTTTACACAACAGGGATGTATCTCTCCTATCATGTCAATTGCGGCTCGCAATTTTATCAATCGGGTCTATGCTACCAGCCCAATTACAAAAATTGGGCGCCCGATGAACGCTATTCGTCGCCAGTATCGACTCAACTGACTCTCAAACAAGAAATCGTTCTGGAATGTAACGGCGCAAGCGAAGTCCGCGTGTGGATGACCGCCAGCGAAGCGGATCCATCTGGAACGACACAATTCATCCTGCAAGATGTTGACCAGGGGCGCGAGCTCGTCAACCAACTCGTCAACAACTCCGCCCTCCCTGTTGGTGATTGGTACGCCATTCAATTTGAACCCGATTGGCAATCGCTGGGCAAATTCTATCTACTGACCATCGCATCCGATTCTACAGGTCCGCAAATCGCTTATTCATTGAGAGCTGAATACCCCGCGGGCAAGTTATTCGAAAACGACCAACCCATGTCGCAAGACATGATCTTTCAAACAGGTTGTGTCGCGGGTTGGGACGCGCTTCGTCACTCCAACGCGCGTTGAAGTTTTCAAATTTAAACGGCAATAATTCATTCCTCTTTCAATTCTTTCAGCCTCGCCGCCAGTTCGGCTTCTATGTCTCGATAATCCCTTTTCCCCGCAAGATTTACCAACTCATATGGGTCGTTCACAAGGTCATACAATTCTTTCTCACCCGTCACGTACTCCACATACTTCCACTCCATTGTTCGTACCGCGTAAAACTCGGGGATCATCGAACCAACGCCTTCTTCGGCGGGCCAATGCTCGAGCAAAATATCCTCGCGCCAATCAACCGGATCGTTGTTGAGCAACGGGAGCAGGCTCAACCCGTCAATGCTTTCAGGGATGGAACCTCCTGCCAAGTCAATGAATGTGGGGGCGAGGTCAATGTTGGCGATGATGCGATCCTCGCTCCGCGCTTCAAAGAAGGCTGGCGCGTACACAACGAAGGGAACCTTCACACAAGCCTCGTACACGCAATTCTTCGAGACCCCAAAGCGATGATCGCCGAGGGTGGCTCCGTTATCGGAGAAAAACACGATGATGGTCTTCTCTTTCAACCCCGCTTTATCCAACGCCTTCAGCACAGACGCGATACCGTCGTCCACAGAGAGGAGTGAGCGTAGAATCCGCTTGTGTGCCGCATCTAATTCCCTCGGAGAAAGAGGCGAGATGTCGTTCAGGTACTCGGGCTTATCGCTAATATCCTCCTCGTTGAAATTTGGCGGGCGATACTGGAACCAACCCCAGCCTGAGCCGGAGCGGAAAGTATCAGTATGGCGAGGCGCGGCGACATAAGGCGAGTGCGGGTTGTAGTAACCGATAAAGAGGAAGAACGGATCGTTTCGCGCCGTATTGATGAAATCAACTGATTTTTGCGTTACCACATCCGTTCCGAAATTGACTTGCTGACCCTGATACTCGACAATCAAGCCGTTCTCAGACATGCTGAAGTTGGAATAATATTGTAGATTACCCGCATCTTCATTTTCACCGAGATTCTTGCCGAGAAAGACTCCCCACTCGTCCCAACCCGGCGGAACATAACCGCTGGGTTCAAGAGCATCATAACCGTTCAAATATTTTCCATAATATGCCGTGCGATACCCCGCATCCTTCATCCAAGTTGCAATAGTGATCGCGTCATCGAACTTCAGCGCCCCGCCCATTGGCATTCGATTGGTGAGCACTTGATGATTGTGCGCATATTCCCCCGTGAGAATGCTGACGCGGCTTGGGCAACACAGAGGCGTGGTAGCGAACGCATTCGTAAAGTTGACACCGTTAGGGATCAATTCGTTGATCACTGTCGGCATGTATGCCATGGTGTGAAACGGCTGATCGTCGGTCATGATGACGATGATATTCGGGCGCGAGTCGTTCAACCGTTCCTGCGAAGCAGTCGATTCAACAACAATATCGAAGATCGTCGGAAGGTAATTGGCTGGTGGGGTAAATGCAACAGGAGGTTGGGGTGTAAATGTGGCGGGAGGCGCGCACGAGGCAAACAATACGACCAACAAGGGGAAAATGATTTTTCGATGCATGGTTCTCCAACAAAAAAGCAGATACACAGGTCTGTCCTTGCGAATTTAATTTTGAATGTTCCCCACCAATCCCAACTCAGGCGCGATCCGTCGCATGGCTTGAATCACATTCCCCGCGTGTTCCCATAACTCGATGCCGAACTCTTGCGCGGCGTGCTCCATTTCCGCGCGTGACGTGCCCGCCGCGAAGGCTTTATCCTTCCATTTCTTTTTGACGGAACTCGCTTCGAGATCGTACAGCGACTTCGACGGTCTCACCAACGCGACGGCGGTAATTAATCCCGTGATCTCATCGCACGCGCAGATGGCTTTACGTCGCATCGTATCGCGCGGCAAGTTCAAATGATCCGCGTGACTCAAAATGTCCTGAATAATGTCCTCTGGCACGCCGCGCTCGCGCAACATCGGCGCTCCGTCTTGCGGATGTTGTTCCAGCGTGGGATGGATCTCCCAATCGAAGTCGTGAAGCAGACCGATCAATCCCCACACCTCGGGGTCTTCGCTGAACTTCTCCGCGTAGAATCGCATCGCCGCTTCCACCGAAAGCATGTGGCGCACAAGTCCTTCGTTTTTCACGTGTTCACGAACAAGAGATAATGCTTCGTTGCGATTCATAATTTCCTATGCCGTAGTGACGACTTCAGTCGTCTTGTATTCGTTGAAAATATAGCGACTAAAGTCGCTACTACAAAATCAAATACTCGTCGAAGTTTCCAACCCATGCTGCGCGGCAAGTTCGTCGAGCAGGGCTTCCACTTCATCGAGGAAGTGATCGAGTCCGCTCACGCGCTGGTCGAAGCCGACCCAGCCCAGCCCCAATTCGCCGCACGCGGAACGCCACGCCTCCAGCGCGTCATCAGGCAACACTTCCGCGGCGAGAGTCCACGTGTGGAACAGGGGCCACAACGCGCAGACGGGTTTCTCGCTCCCGAGCATCGCCGCGAACGCCTTCTCGTAATAATTCACGCGCGTCGCATGGATGCTCACCTCGGCGCGGTTGTTCTGCATCGCCAATTCAAACGCGGATTTCCACTCCGGCACCCACGCCTCCAATTTGGATGAGTCCAACGCCGACGCGCCCATCAAGCCGATGAGCGCCGCCTCCATGCCGGGACGTGAAGCCGCCTCCGCCCGCGCGGCAAAGTCCAACATCACGCGCCTCTCCGCCAGCGGCGGGCCCGACAACTCTGCCACCGCGTTGACCGCGTGATACAACGAATTCATGTATTGCAAAACGTCTTTCGGCGTGACCACATCTTCGATCTCAAGCAATCCCCTCCACATGCCGCGCGCATCTTTCAACAAAATTCTTGAACGTTGCAACGCAGGCGCGGGCGCGTTGAATTCAAAGCCTGCGCGCAGACCCGCTTGCACAAACTCGAAAAATTTCTCGCGTTCATAAAGTAACATCGGATCGTACATTTCCCAGCCCAGCCATGGATCCAACCTCAACTCGCGCGGACGTTTGAACTCCGCCTTGGCGCGGTGACCGATGTCCACGTGGAAGTCGGGAGTCAACTTGACGAATTCGCGCCTGTGCTTCGGTTCATCCTTGTGAACAAAGATGATGTCAATATCCGCCGCGCCGCCGATCATGGGATCGTGTTCTTTCGAGACGAGCGAACCCGTCAGATACGCGGCGATGATGTCGCGGTCGTTGAAGGCGCGCTCTTGCGCGGTCTCTTTGGCGATTCGGATAAGGGATTCTCGGGTGACGCGCATAATTTTTTAGTTTACTTTCGGAGCGCGGACTTCAGTCCGCCCTTTCATAAATTAGCAGACTGAAGTCTGCATTCCGAACAAGGTCAAGGCAGGGGCAACGCTTGTTGAAACGGAGGCAGGCTGAGGCTTTGTCGGATGCGTTCTTCCACCTGCTTCAAATGCTCGGGGTTCTGGATGATGTTCAAGTCGTTCGAGTCGATTGTCAAAACGGGCGTGTGGTCAAATGGCTTCGAGAAAAATTCGTCGTAGGCGAGATTCAATTCATGGATGTACGCGCGTTCCATTTGTCTTTCATACGGACGGTCCCGCAGGGCGATGCGTTGCATGAGCGTGTCAGTGGTGGCTTGCAAATAGACAAGCAGATCGGGCTTCTGAATTTTTTCGGCGAGTGCTTCGTGCACTTTGTAATACATGTCGAGTTCATCGCCCTTGATGTTGATGCGGGCGAAGAGCGAATCTTTGGCGAAGGTGTAATCGGCGATCACGTTCTTGCCCGTCGTCACAAGGTCTGTGATGGTGCGCCGCTGTTGATGATAACGGCTCAATAAAAAGAAGATCTGCGTTTGGAAGGCGTATCGTTCGCGGTCGGAATAAAAATCGGACAGGAACGGGTTCTCTTCAAAGACTTCCAAAATAATTTCTGCGTCGAACGCGGGTTGAAGCAGGCGGGCGAGGGTCGTCTTACCAACTCCGATGACCCCTTCGATGGCAACGTACATGCGGCTCTCCAGAATTGAGGTAAGGCAAGGATACCATAAAAGGAAAGAGTGAAAGAGGGGTGGTGAAAGAGGAAAGCGAGATACAAGTTACGTATTGCGTACTGCGTATTGCGTGTTTCGTATTTACCTGTGTACATGTTTACGTGTTTACTAGTTTACATATTTCCCTGTATACTCGCCCCATGGGACTCACGCTCGAAAGCATTTATCTTTTATTGTTCATCGCAACGCTTGTGGCGATTGCGACTCAGCGCGTACATATTCCATACACGGTGGGTTTGGTGATCGCGGGGATCGTTGTATCGTTCCTCCCCTTCACGCCTGAGATCGAATTGAGCAAGGATTTGATCTTCACCGTTCTGCTCCCTCCGTTGATCTTCGAAGCGACTCTGTTCATCCGTTGGCGCGAGTTGATGCGGAACCTGCCCGTCATCCTCGTCTTCGCCATCGTCGGCGTGATCCTTTCCGCGGCGCTCACCAGCGCAGGGATGGTCTACCTCGCAGGCTGGACTTGGCAAACCGCGTCGTTGTTCGGCATCCTCATCGCGGCGACCGATCCCGTTTCGGTCATTGCCACGTTTCGAGAAGCGGGCGTGCATGGACGTTTGCGTTTGCTGGTGGAGGCGGAGAGTCTGTTCAACGACGCGGTGGCGGTGGTGGGATTCACCGTCGTGGTCGCTTTCGTTTCAGGCGAGGGGATTTCGATTCAAACGACTCTCTTGGATGCCTCATGGTCTATCGTCGGCGGATTATTGATCGGCGCGTTGTGCGCGGGCGTCGCGTTGTTCATCACCAGTACCACCGACGATCATCTCGTGGAACTCGCGCTCAGCACGGTCGCGGCATACGGATCGTTCCTGATCGCGCACGACTTCCACGCCTCGGGCGTTCTTTCCACGCTGACAACTGGCATCCTCATCGGGAACTTTGGTCTCCCCCGCGCCTACTCAGACAAAGGACGCGCCTTCATCATGGATTTTTGGGAATTCATGGCGTTCATTGCCAACTCGATCATCTTCTTTCTCATCGGCGTGCGCGAGGCAAGTCAAAATTTATGGAGCGCGCTGGCGGTCATCGTCATCGCCGTTATTGTGGTCACGCTTGGGCGCGCGCTGGCGATCTATCCGTTGAGTTTGTTATTCCATAAATCCAAATTGAGAATCGAGATGAAACACCAGCACGTTTTATTTTGGGGAGGTCTGCGCGGCGCATTGGCTCTGGCTCTCGCGCTCGGTCTGCCCGAAGGGATACCATTCCGCGAGCAGATCATCACCGCCGCGTTCGGCGTGGTCGCGTTCTCGATCTTCGCGCAGGGACTGACGATGACTCCGCTGTTGAGGCGGCTGGGTGAAGTGCCTTCCACTTCCACTCCAAACCAAACCGAATAGTCAACCGTAGGTCAGGCTTTTAGCCTGACGCTCTCCTGCCTAGCATTCGGCGGGTTAAAAACCCGTCCTACGAATACTTATCCCGCTCTTGTGAAAACCCCAAATTTTTTACCACGGAGACACAGAGTCACGGAGTTTTTTTGTTTGCTTATCTCTGTGTCTCCGTGTCTCAGTGGTTAAAACAAAAAGGAATAGTCGGCAATTCACCCCGCGTTCGTTTTCTTGAACACTTCCAAATACTCCCTCACCTCAACCATCGGCGGACGCGCCCGCTCGGCGATCTCCTCCACATCCAGAAAATAGCCGCGATTGTCATGGCGGATCAACTTCATCGAACGGTTTACATCTTCCAACACCTCGCGCCCGAATCGTTTTTCTAATTTGTGCATCACGGTCTGGATGATGGCGAACGACATTTTACTCAACGCCTCCAAGTGTTGATTGTGATGGATGCGCTCCAAGAGATCCACTTGCGCGATGGCGTTCAAGCCGTAACGTTCGTAGACATCGATCAACAAGCCTGTCTCCACGCCGTACCCCGAATAAAACGTTGCCTGTTCCAACGCTTCGCGCCGCCCGCCATATTCGCCCGAAAGCGGTTGGACGACTCCCGAAAGTTCAGGATAAAACAAATTCAACAACGGACGCGCCGTCAACTCGGTGACTCGTCCGCCGCCGCCCGCTTGCATCTTCGTGCCCACTTTCAACGGACGGCGGTAATAGCCCTTCACAAATTTTATGTCTGGGTTTCGCAACAACGGACCAACAATCCCATACACAAAGCGCGGATGAATGTTCACAATATCGGTGTCAATCCACACAATAATGTCACCCTTTGTAACAAACAAACTTTTCCACAACGCGTCGCCTTTGCCGCGCCGCGCGCCGTATCGTTCCAACAATTGTTGATGAATATAAACAGGCACGCCCTCCTTCTCGGCGATCTCGCGCGTGCGATCTGTCGAATTCGAATCGATCAGCACGATCTCATCGAGCAGGGGTATGTTTTGCATCAACTCTTTTTTCATCATGCGGATCACATTGCCCACCGTCTCCTCCTCGTTCAACGCGGGCAACGCCAGGCTGATGGTGAGTCCCTGACTCTTTTTCAACTCCACTTCTTCGCGCAAGCGGCTGAACTCATCAGCATGGAATGTTTTTTCGCCGAACCATTTGTCCACCAGAATTGTGATCGCGTCCACGCCCGCGATCTCGTCGTACACTTCATACGCAAACGGCCTTCCGCTTTTCACCGCGATCACCGCGCACTTCGCCTCATGCAGGATGCGATCCGCCACCGACCCCAGCGAAGCGGAACTCGTCATCGGTTGCGATGTCGTCCCTAAAATGATGACGTCCTTTTGCTTGGCATGATTCAGGATGACTTGCGCCGCGTCATCCGTGACTTCGACCTGCTTCGCCACCTCGGGCATTTGTCTCAGCACCCGATCCAAACCCTTGAACGGCGCGTCGATATTTTCTTTTGATTCATCTGGTCTGCGGATGTGAAGAGTCGTGACGCCTTTCGATTCGAGTCCCAGCCCCACGCGGAACGCCAACTCCGCGTGCGGACCGCCTCGCACTGGGACTAGAACCTGCTTCGGCTTGCTGGAAATTTTCCCGCGGATCAACGCCACGTCGCACGGAGGGCGCACGAGCACGTCGCTCGCCGAGACGCGAAGAGCCTTGAGATGTGAATCAAATTCAAGCAGGAGAAGATCGGGCTTTTCATCCTGCACAAGTTTTGAAAGGCGATTCCACGGCTCGTAATCCACGATGACTTGCGACTTGGCAGTCACGCGCGGATCTTTGCCGAAGATGCGGAGCAACTTGCGCAGCGCGCGCGCCGAAGCCGCGCCCATGCTCAACGATTGATCGGGCGGGACAACGACAACGCCGACGAGGATGATCTCCGCGTCGAAGTGCCGCGCTGAATCAAGCGCGTGGATGCCAGGACCTTCGTGAACCAACGGGATAAGAATTGTGCGAATGGGAGTAAACCCAGTTTGTTTTTGCATTGCGTGTCCTTTCGTACCGCAAAGTTCACTTTGCGAGCAAGCGCTGTACTGCAAAGTTCACTTTGCGAGCAAGCGCCGTACCCCAAAGTTCACTTTGGGATTGTGTGTTAGGTGGGCAAGGTGAACCTTGCCGTACGAATTAACGGCGCGATGTGTTGACGATAGATCGCTTCCCAACGGTATGACTGACGCGCGCGCATGGCGAGCCGCGCGGGCAGGGATGTTTGAAAATGATGCGCGATCAACTTCGCAACGGCTTCAGGCTTTTCATCGGGTGAAAAGAAAATAGCATCTTCTCCGCCAAGTTTTTTCAGCGGGGGGATGTCCGCGCAGAACGCGGGGAGATGACTGAACGCGGCTTCGAGCAACGGGATTCCGAAGCCCTCTTCGCGGCTGGGGAAGAAGAGCGTGTCAGCCACGCGGTAGAAATCGGCGATGACTTCATCGGGCAGGAATCCTTCGTGAAGTTCCGCCAAAAAATGAACGGAACCTTCCAAGCCAAGTCGTTTACGCAGGCTCGTGAGCATTTCAAAGTACTTGACATTGTTTCCATTGTGCGGACCGAGCGGACCCGTCACCACCAGCGCGACTTGGGGAAAATCTTTTTTCAACGCGGCGAGTGTGTTCAAAGCGAGCTCGATGTTCTTGCGCGGCGTTATGCGGACAGGCAAAAGCAATATCGGCGCGGCGTCCAGCAATTTTGTTCTTTCAAGCAGGGACTCGGTCAACGCTTCGAGTTTGTAAAACTCTTCCACATTCACGCCGTTAGGCACGACTCGTATCGAAGCGGGTTCGATGTTCATCAGTTCAGATAATTCATCGCGGCGCAATTCTGAGACGACGACATGCGTGAGATTGCCCCAATCGGTTTTCAACAGGTTCCATGGATAGCCTTCGTGAAGTTCAGGCTGATAGCGCGGCGTTGTCCACGCGAGGTCGTGATGCCAGAGAATCAGGCGCGGCAGTTTGTTTGATTTGTGAAGTTGATGAAACGCGGCGGTCAGCGCGAGATTCTTGTTCAACGAACAGACGTTGTGCGCGATCAACACGTCCACGCCAGAAAGAGCCTTTTGCAGTTCAATCGCCAGTTTGTCGCGGATCACTGCAAATTCTTTGGTCACCTCGCCGCGATCCAATCCCTCTTTCACTTGCAGGATGCGTTCATGGCGCGAGTCGGCAAGCGGCATCATCACGAGTGGAATATGCTCATTCAACGATTCGCCGCGCGCCGCGATCAAACGCACGGAATGTCCGTCGTTCGACATCAGCCGCGCGTGGTGGGCGATGACGCTTTCCACGCCGCCGACGATGGGAGGGACGGAGTAATGGAGGAGGGCGATGTTCATGAATACCTTTCCTCCGTACCGCAAGATTTATCTTGCGACTCGCCTAATTCTTGCAACACAAAAGCGCAAAGTGAACTTTGTTGTACGAATTTCTCGTAACGCAAAACGCAAAGTGAACTTTGCGGTACGGGCGCGCTCATACCTGATACCCCAAACAATCTGCCACGATGGACTCTAACCGACGCTCTAGAACGGTGTACGAGAAATATCGTTTGGCGAGTTGGTAATTTGTCTCCACCCATTCCTGCGTCTGGTCTGGATTTTTCAAGGCATAACGCGTTGCGGCGAGCGTGTTGTCGCTGATGAAGCCGTCGAACCAGATGGTGCGGAATCCCTTCGGCTTGATGTCCACTTCGTAGATGGAGTAATTGTTGACGAGGATCAAGCGGCGATAATACACGGCTTCGAGGAACGCATTGCCAAAGCCTTCGATGGCGGAGGGATACGTGACCATGTCCGCATGAGGGTACACGTCGCCGAGCGTATAAATCTTTTTGCCGTCGGCTGTCGTGCCGCGTTCATCTTGCACTTGATCCGATTCGAATCGCACGGTCACATCGAGCAGGTCGGCATACTCGCGGACGCGTTGTTCGTAGGCTGTGCCTTCATCGTCCGCGGCGTGCGAGATGATGAGTTTGGCGGGCAGGTCGAGTCGGCGCATGAGTTCGATGGCATGTTCGATTCCCTTGCGTTGGATGACTCGCGTCGGTTGGAGGAAAAAATATTCCCCGTCGCGAATGTCGAAGTCGGCGCGCACAGTTTCACTGTAGGAGTCCGAAGCGGGCGGCGGGGAATCGAAGTCCATCACGTTGGGGATCACGCGCGCCGCCAATCCGTAACGCGAAGCGATCTGTTGCGCCTGAATCGAATTGATAACCACGTGTCGGATTGAGGGCAGGGTCGGCGGGAACGCGGCGGCGAGATAATCGTTGACGCAATTGACTTGAAAACGCTGGCGCTCCCAATGAAAATCGTGATGATGCGCGATGGTAGGGTAGCCCGTCTCGGCGATGAACTCGGTGATGGCAAGCCCGAGCGGCAGGTTGAGCGGAATCGTCACTGCGTTTTCGACGATGAGGATCTCGAGATCGAATCGCCGCGCGAATTCATACAAATGATCTTTGAAATAATCCTTGAGTTCGTTCACGCGGCGCGTCATCGCGGGCGGGCGGACATAGATGGAGAAAAAATCCTTGTGCAAATGCGCCATTTCAGGATGCGCCGCGCGCGCCTCTTTCGTGACGGTCCAACTGCCCGAATAGGCTTGCTGATTCAACTTGTCAATTTCGGGATGACGATAAAACGCTTCAGGCACGACGTGGGACTGATTCGGCTCCCGATCGCATTCGCCCGCGAAATAAAAACACTTGTGTCCGAGTCGTTCGAGCACAGTTGCCCATTTCGCCGTCTCGAGCGAGACGCCGTCGGTGCCTGCGAAGCGAGTGGAGATGAAGCCGATGTTGTGGGAGGAGGGTGTCATAAGTTGTTTGCCTTTGAGTTTTATACTTCGTTGGTCGAGCGCAAGCAGTCGAGACCAACAGGTATGCATACAAAATCTTGTTACAAGAATTGCTTTACGGCGTGGTGGTCTCGATACGTCCTTCGTCTTCGCTATCGCTCCGCTCAGGACTACTCGACCACCGAACTATCCTACTAACAAACTATCTAAACTATGAACTGCTTTCCGTGCATCCTCCGCGAACAACAAATCATCGCGTTGGCGCATGGG
>NZ_DBNHEF010000018.1:0-49061 GCF_057138825.1 Candidatus Defluviilinea gracilis | reverse complement strand
AGTTCTACATCCGCACGATGGATGTGACGGGCAACATTGAACTGCCGCAAGGCGTCGAGATGGTGATGCCGGGCGACAACGTGAACCTGACCGTGGAACTGATCGTGCCTGTGGCGTTGGAGCAAGGTTCCAAGTTCGCCATCCGCGAAGGCGGCCTCACCGTCGGCGCCGGCGTCGTTACTAAGATCATTGAATAATTCTTAAGTAATGTCATTCTGAGCGTAGCGAAGAATCTCCTCGTGATTGCAGAGACCCTTCGCTCCGCTCAGGGTGACACAAATCGATGTAGAAAGTTAGGTAGTTAGCATGGCTTCTAAAAAGAAAGACGTTCGCCCCGTAATCACGCTTCAGTGCAGTGATTGTAAAGAGCGGAATTACACCACCGAAAAGAATCGACGTAACGATCCGAATCGGCTCGAGTTTAGCAAGTTTTGCCCGCGTTGCAAAAAACATACCATGCACCGCGAAACGAAATAGCGATGTAGTTGGATAGTTCGTTAGTCTCATTGTTGACATGGACAGAAAAGACTATGAGACTAGCCAACTAAGAAACTATCCGACAACACCGAAGGCCAGTAGCTCAATTGGTAGAGCACTCGTCTCCAAAACGAGCGGTTGTGGGTTCAAGTCCTGCCTGGCCTGCCTGAAAAAAAGCGACGCCGCTGTGAGAAGGGCGGCGTTTTAGCCGTAAAAAACGAAGGAGCAACACCTTGGCAGATAGGAAAGCGAAAGTCAGCAAACCGAACGCCTTCACCGCGTTCTTCAAAGAAACCGCCGGAGAACTTCGCAAAGTATCTTGGCCCACCTGGCCCGAAGTCAGACAGTTAACCGGGCTTGTGCTATTGGTCATGGTGGTGATGGGCATCGTCCTCGGCCTCACAGATGGCGGCGCTCGCGAGTTGTTGAATCTGATCTTTGGCGTTTAATGAAGATTTGAGGAATCATGTCGTTGTTGGATCCGCAGGAAGAATTTGAGGGTAAATCCGTTGAGTCAACCGAAGAGTTGACTACAATAGATTCTACGCTTGTCGAATCGGACTCTCAGGCGCAAATCAGCGAGCCTGAGCCTGTTGACGTTCCTGTAGATGAAACGCCCGCCCCTGTTGAAGAATCGACGGAGATAGGACAGGATGCCGAACCGGCGCCTCATTCTCCGGGGAAATCTGCCCCGGCTTCAGACGCGTCGCCTCACCTTGGGGAGGTGGAGGGACCGGCTTGGTATGTTATTCACTGCTATTCCGGTTACGAGAACAAGGTGCGCCATAACCTCGAGCAACGCATCGAAACGATGGGCATGAAAGACAGGATCTTCGATGTGATCATCCCGACCCAGGAAGAAGTCGAAGTCAAAGAAGGCAAACGCCGTACCGTGGAGCGACACATCTTCCCCGGGTATGTGCTTGTGAACATGGCGTTGAGCGAAGAGTCATGGTATGTGGTTCGGAACACGCCCGGGGTGACCGGGTTCGTCGGCATGGGCAACACGCCCACCGCTCTGCGCCCGGAAGAGGTCTCGCAGATCGTCAAGCGCATGGAAGCCGAAGCGCCGATGGTCAAGGTCTCGTTCAAGGTTGGCGAGCGCGTGCGCATTGTGGATGGTCCGTTCAACGATTTCCGCGGCAACGTGTCGGAGATCGACCTCGAACGCACAAAAGTCCGCGTATTGGTCAACTTCTTTGGGCGCGAAACGCCGGTGGAGTTAGACTTTTTACAGGTAGAAAAAGCGTAATTACTTCGTATTGCGAATGTAGAAAAACTCGAAGGTTGAAAAAAGTATACAGGCAGGAACAGGTTGAAGGTCGGAACGAAGCGTGAATCCGAATCGTCAGCCTGATGCAGTGGGAGGGCGTCCCGCACAAGAAATCGCCCGCTAAAACCACATAGGAGTAGAAATGGCAAAGAAGTTCAAAGCAATCGTTCGTCTCCAGCTTGAGGCTGGGAAAGCCAACCCCGCGCCCCCGGTGGGTCCGGCGTTGGCGGGCCATGGTATCAACATCATGGCGTTTTGCAAGGAGTACAACGCGCGCACGTCGAACAGGCCCGGCGAGGTTCTGCCCGCCGAGATTACGGTATTTACCGACGGCTCGTTCACGTTTGTGTTGAAGACCTCGCCCGCGGCTGTGCTGTTGCGCAAAGCCGCAAACGTGGCGAAGGGCTCAGGCGTGCCGAACAAAGACAAGGTCGGCAAAGTGACGCGCAAGCAAATTCGTGAGATCGCGGAAACAAAGTTGAAAGACTTGAACGCGATCGATCTCGAAGGCGCGATGAAACAGATCGAAGGCACCGCCCGCTCGATGGGCATTACGGTGACCGATTAATTTTGTGGGAGAGTCTAGTCTCTTAGTCGCTTGGTCGCATAGTCTCTTGGTCTCGTGCATACGACGATCTGACTACCAGACGATTGGACTATTAGACAACACAGACTCGCTTGCACCACGGAGGAAACTATGGCTACAAAACACGGTAAGAAATACAAAGCCGCATTGGCTAAGGTGGATTTAGACAAGGAATATTCCGTTCGCGACGCGGTTGCGCTTGCGAAGGAAACTACCACGACGAAATTCGATTCGACGGTTGAAGTGCACATCCGCACCGGGCTCGATCCGCGTCAATCGGACCAGCAGGTGCGCGATGTGGTCGTCCTGCCGCATGGGTTGGGCAAGACCGTCCGCGTATTGGTCTTTGCGCAAGGTGAAGGCGCCGCGAATGCCCGTTCTTCGGGCGCGGATTTGGTTGCCGACGATGACGAAACCTTGAAGAAGATCGAAGGCGGCATGCTGGATTTCGATGTTGCGATTGCCACGCCGGATGCGATGGGCAAGGTCGGTCGTCTCGGACGCGTGCTTGGTCCGCGCGGGCTGATGCCGAACCCCAAGGCTGGAACCGTCGTCCATGCCGATGATCTGCCGCGCGCCATCAAAGAAGCGAAGGCGGGGCGTGTTGAGTTCCGTCTTGATAAAACATCCAATATCCACGTTTCGGTTGGCAAAGCATCGTTCTCCGCCGATCAGCTGTATGAAAACTTCGGCGCGTTGATGAACGCCGTGCACAAGGCGCGTCCGTCTGGGGCGAAGGGCGACTACATCAAACGCATCACCCTGACCACCACGATGGGACCTGGCATCAAGGTGAACGCCAGCGACACGCATAAGATCGAGGTATCCGAGTAGACTATACTCGTTAATCCTATAAGCCACTTCGCCAAAGACGGCGGGTGTGGCGTTCGGTTTCGACGCGAGCGGGAAAGTTCCGCTTTGCTCATCTATCGAGCGCCGCTTAATGTCCTGCCCAGGTGAAGACGACAAGCATATCATCCCTCCTGTTGGGGTTTGCTGAAGTCTTTGCCGCGCGCGTGGCAAAGACTTTTTTGAAAGGAGGTGAATGTCCTTTGGCAGTATCAAAAGAACGTAAAGGGGAAGTGCTGGCAACCTACGATGAGTGGTTGAAGAAGAGCCAGGCGGTGATCCTTGTGGAATATACCGGCGCCAAGATGAAAGATCTGGACGGTATTCGCGCCAAGGTGCGTGAAGCCGGCGGTGAATTCCACGTGGTGAAGAATACTCTCGCCCGTCGCGCTTTTGCCGCAAGCGGAATGGAACTCCCGGCCGATTATCTTATTAAAAGCACGGCAATTTCCTTTGCTTTTACCGACCCGGCTTCCACCGCGAAAGCCCTGACCGACGCGATGAAAGGCAAGGATTTTATCAAGGTCAAAGGCGGATTCATGAGCGGTAAATCGCTCAATGCCGCGCAGGTGAAAGCCCTGTCGGATATGCCGCCGTTGCCTGTTGTCCGCGCCCAATTGCTGGGTGTGTTGCAGGCGCCCGCTGGCAAACTGGTCCGCACGATCGCTGAACCCGCTCGCGGTTTGGCGGCTGTCATTAAGGCTTTCTCCGAGAAGGCATCTGCCGCGGCGTAATCGGCAAGTTTATTGCGCAATAAAACTAAATCTATCTCATAGTAATGGAGTATTAAGAAATGTCTGAAAAGCTCGATAAACTCGTGGAAGAACTCTCCACACTGTCTGTGCTCGATGCCGCTGACCTCGTCAAGAAACTCGAGGAGAAGTGGGGCGTTTCTGCCGCCGCTCCGGTGGCTGTTGCCGCTGTGGCTGGCGGCGCCGCCGCTGCCGCTGAACCTGTCGAAGAGAAGACTGAATTCGATGTGGTCATCAAGGATGCCGGCGCGAAGAAGATCGACGTGATCAAAGTGATCCGTCAATTGACCAACCTCGGTCTCGGCGAAGCCAAGACCATGGCGGAAACCGCGGGCTCGAAAGTGCTTGCCGGCGTGGGCAAGGATGCCGCCAACGAAGCCAAGAAGAAACTGGAAGAAGCCGGCGCGAACGTTGTGCTCGAGTAAGAAAATCCCTTCTTCATAAGAAGGACCAAGGAAAGACGACCCAGTACCATCGGGTCGTCTTTTCATTTCTGCAAGCGCGTTGCCACGACACATGTCCTACGAAATTGGTTGATTTTCGATCTTGCGATTCCTATAATGGCTGCAATTGGTCTGACCACAAGACCACGAGAAAAAAATATGAAAATACAAAAAATTTCACAGAAGTCACTTGTCAAAACTGCGGCGGGCAGGCTTGCCGCATCCCTGCTGGATGGCACACTGCCGCAGGGCGCGCAACTCCCTCCTGAACGCGAGTTGATGAGTCAGTTGGGAATCAGCCGCACTACGTTGCGCGAAGCGTTGAAGATGATGGAAGAAAGTCGTTTGGTTGAGTCGCGCCCGCATGTGGGGTGGTTTGCGCGAACGATCGAGGAGTCGAACATTATGCAGGCAAAAGAACTGGCTGGAGGCGCGGATATGAAAGCGTCGAATCCTGCGGCGAGCGAGCCGTTGACGGGCCCGCGCCGAATCCCGGTCTCGCCGGAGAAGCCGATCCGTATTCCCAACCTTCAAAAAGATCGGCTTGGCACGTTTGAGTTCATCTCGTGGTGGGAGCGCGAGAAAGTGAAGAATGCGAAGGTGTTGGTGATCGGCGCTGGCGCGCTCGGTAATGAAGTGATCAAGAACCTGTCGCTGATGGGCGTGGGCAATCTCTTTATCATCGACTTCGACAAGATCGAAGCCGCCAACCTTAGCCGTTCGGTGTTGTTCCGCGAAACAGATAACAATCGCAGTAAAGCCGAAGTGGCGGCGGCGCGCGCGAAGTCGGTGAACCCGGATGTGCGGGTGCAATATTTGAACGCCGATGTGACGACCGGTCTGGGGTTGGGGGTCATCCGCCGCATGGATGTGATCATCGGCTGTCTCGATAACCGCGAAGCGCGGCTGGCGGTCAACCGCTTCTGTTATTGGATGAACAAATCCTGGGTGGACGGCGCGATTCAAGAACTGCTTGGGCTGATGCGCGTGTTCGTCCCCGGCGAAGGCGCGTGCTACGAATGCACGCTCACTGAAGCCGCTTTGCGCGATCTGTCTTTGCGCTATTCCTGCCAATTGTTGGCGCGGCAGAATGTTTTGCTTGGCAAAGTGCCAACGACGCCGACGATCGCTTCGATCATCGGCGGCATGCAATCGCAGGAAGGATTAAAGTTGATTCACAGCATGCCAGTGGAGCCGGGCAAAGTTACGCATTTCAACGGTCTCACCAATCACATGCACACGACCGCCTACGTGCCGCGCGAAGATTGCGAAAGCCACTGGACGTATGGCGATATTACCGAACTCCCTGCGCGCGCCGAACGCGCCACGCTTCATGACCTGCTTCGAATTGCCCGCGCCGACCTGGGACAGAATGCCTTTATTGAACTCGATCAGGAACTGGTCACCTCGCTGGAATGCCCAAAATGCCAAACGAAAGAAGATGTGCTGAAACCGCTGAGCGATATCACCTTCGAGGCGGGGCACTGCCCAACCTGCGGCACCCTGCGCGAAGCGAGCTTTACGCACATGATCACCGGCGAGGAAAATTTCCTGCATCGGACTCTGGCAAGCGTGGGCATCCCGTCTTTGCATATCATCCGCGCGCAAAACGGGATGGAATACCGCTTCTACGAGTTGACCGGCGATCTGCCGGAGGCGCTTCACTTCCGTCACTTCGAACAGACGATCAAACTGGCTGGCGCAGATTCTTTGAAGATCGGCGGGCGCGTGCGGTTGAAGGATGAGATTCGAAGTATGGACCCGGTAAGCGGCGCGGTTCGGGACCGAATTCGGTTCAAGGATCATGCGGCGCAAGAAGTTGTTTCTATCCGACCCGTGACCTCCGAGCCGGTTCATATCCGCAAGAAGAGCCTCGTCAAACTTGCCGATGCCCAACCCGCCAGGGCTCAGGCGAAAGGCGAAGGACATTCATCGAAGAAGATCGTTTTAGCCAAAACAGATGATGCGCCGAAGCCCGCGAAGGAATAGCCGATGGCGACCCATGCCGCGACGATGAGTTCCATTCATGCTCCTATGTATGCAAGAGAATCCGATTCGTTCATGCGCAAGCTGACGATCTTGATCTTGCTGGTCGTCAACGTTTCGCTGGGTATTGTGCTGTGGTTCCGCCTTGGTCGTAACCTGCCGTTGCTTCTCCCCACGTTTTTTGCAGATGCGTGCATTGGTCTGGTCGCCGGGTATGGCTCGCGCATCGTCTATCGCAATTGGAACTTGGCGGCGCAGTATATCACTGCCATCCTTGCAATGCTCGTTGGAATGATCTTAATCGGATCGTTGACAAAATCGGTGTTGGGCATTGGTCCCCTGAGGTTTGGGCGCGACGCCTCCACACAGATTCGCGGGCTCAGTTTTGACAGCACGTTATCAACTCAACTGCGCAACTTGGACCTCGACCCGCTGACCTTGTTTGATGTTAGCAAAATGGAGGCGAGCGATGCGGCGCACCTTGCCGTGAGTTTGTTGTTGACCCTGCTGTCTTTGCAGGCTTGGAGGCAGTCGTCGCGGCAGGTGATCGAGGTGGAGCCGCTGGGTCATGCGCAGATCGAGGTGGAGCCGCGAAACATCGGCGTGAGTATTTCGCCGGTGGAATCGCGCGAGCCGCGCGTCCACCAGCCTGTCACCTGGTTTCGCAGTCCTGCGCCGAGCGCGCCGCCGAGGCCCCGCATCCGCACGAAGAACAGAAGCAGGACCGAGGTGCGGAAGGCGGCGAAGGCAAGTTCTCCACGAAAGAGCCGTTCGCGGCGTCGACCGAACATCCAGTTGGCGGTGGTGGAGGAGCATCGCTGTCCGTATTGTCTCGACCCTGTCATTCGAAACGATGCGCGCGGCGTGCAGGAATGCGACGTGTGTCACACACTTCATCACGCGGATTGTTGGGCGATCACCGGCTTTTGCCAGGTGCCGCATCTAAATTCTTGAATTGGAAGGTTGAATTATGGCTGATCTGAATGTAACTCTTGTTATGCCGAGCGGAGGCGCGCGCGCCGCCGAGGTGCCCGCCGATGTGAAAATGCGAGACCTAATGACCGAGCTTGTATCGGTATTAAGCCTCCCAATCGTTGGTCCCGATGGGCGCCCGATGACCTATCGCGCAGATAGCAAGGCTCTTGGGCGCGAACTCAAAGAAGACGAAACGCTCACGGAGGCCGGTATCCCGGATCATGATCGCTTGATGTTGACGGCGGATATTACCGCCGGCGCGATGTCGGTGGCTGAAACCCCGCGGATGCGGCGGTTGCGCGGCGACTATGAATTGATGATGGAACTGTCCTCTCGCAGTGATTTGATTTCCTTCGTCGCTTCCTCTCCGAACCCGAACTTGCCGCCGGAGCGCTACATCGTCACCTTCAAGTGTAAGAGCATCTCGAATGTGGACCGGCAGGGCAACCCGAAATTTTCCGAGCATCATCAAGTGGAAATTTACCTGCACAATCAATACCCGCAACGCTGGCCCGGCATGAAGTGGTTGACCCCGATCTGGCATCCGAATATCAACCACGTCAACGGCAGCGTGTGTATCGACGCCGCATGGTGGGCGGCAAGCCGCTCGCTTGACAGGCTCGTATTGATGCTTGGCGAAATGCTCCAGTGGAAGAACTTCCACGACGACCCGACCAAACCGCCCTTCCCTTGGGACGCCGAAGCGGCGCGCTGGAGCCGTGAATATCGCAAGAAACATCCCAACGATTTCCCGGTGGACCATCGTGAATTGTTGCGACCGGAGCGCGTGAAACTGAATCTATCCGAACCGGCGAAGAGCAAACCAGCCGTACAGGTGAAACTTCAGCCTGCCGCGCCGAAAGCGATCGACAAACCCAAAATTAAATTGCGTTGACAGTGCGCACTGCCTCGCAATAGCGGAACATTGACGTGGCTGTGGTTCAGCCTAAACCATACTTAGCAAGAAAGGAGATAAACAATGGCAGACATTCCCGTTACGATCGTGCTTCCCTCCGGAGGTAGCCGCAATGCGGAGGTACCCTCTGAGGTGGCGGTCAAGGAGTTGATCCCCGAGTTGACGACCTCGCTCGAACTCCCCGTCACTGGTCCGGATGGTCGCCCCATGTCCTATCGCCTGGATAGCAAAGCGCTGGGTCGCGAATTGAAAGAAGAAGAGACCCTGTCCCAGGCAGGAATCCCTGAAGGCGACCGTCTGATGATGACCGCCGATGTCACCGCGGGGTAATTTCCCTGCGCGCGGACCGCTTCGCCACAAACGGAGCGGTCCGCGCAACCTTCCACTGATTACCTTCATGAAGAGAACACCTATGCCAGCCCTTATTCGAATTGCCCCGCCCGAAGTTGGAAAGCCCGACACCACACCGCCGCCAATGGAGTTTGCCCGACGCTGGGACTCTCCCTTCGACCGCGGCGACCTTCAGCCAACCGTAGCCGTCTTTTTGAACCGGCTCGCATATTTCCGTATCACGGCTCATGCAGAGAGCGCGGAGGTGGAAGTGGGCGGCGTGTTGATCGGTCAGTGGTGTGAAGAAACACCCGGTGGCAGTCAATTTATTGTGATCAATCACATGATCCCCGCCCGCCATACCCGGCAAGGCGCGGTCTACCTGACCTTTACCAAAGACACACTGCTCGATGTTCATGATCAAATTGAAAACCTTTACCCCGGCGAAAAAATTGTGGGGTGGTATCACACCCACCCGCGCATGGGAGTTTTCCTCTCGCACTACGATACCTTCCTGCACAATAATTTTTTCCCCGACCCGTGGCAGGTGGCATTGGTTGTAGAGCCGTTTTCCTCGGTGGCTGGGTTTTTCATCCGCCAGAACGACGGTTCGCTCGACCCCACCCGTTACTTTGGGTTTTACGAAATGGATGGAGCCAATGGGCGCAGGAGCGTCGTCCACTGGCAGAACTTGCATAAACCTGAAAATGAAGACCAAGGAGGTACCCCCTATGAATAGACGAATGCGTTCCTATTACTATGCGTTACTCGGAGCATTGGGCGGATTGTTCGGCTGGCAGGTGAGCGATCAGATCGGTCTTTCGTTCTCCTCGAACCTATATCTCAGCGAAGCGGTTGTCGGCGCGCTGGTTGGCTTGTGCGTGGGGCTGTTCATCGGTCTCACCGAAGGCGCGGTCACACGCAACCCGGTGCAAGCCATCAAATCCGGAGTATTTAGCGGATTACTCGGCTCGGGCGCCGGCGCCCTTGGTTTACCGTTGAGCGAGTTTCTCTTCCAATCGGTCGGCGCGGGCATTGCTGGTCGCGCGCTGGGTTGGGGCGTGTTCGGTCTATTGATCGGTCTCGCCGAAGGCATCGTTGGCAAATCACAAGCTTGGAAAGGCATGCTGGGCGGCTCGTTGGGCGGCGTGTTGGGCGGCATCTTGCTGGAGGTAGTACACAGCCGCCTGCAAGACCCGTTAACCGGCAAAGCCGTCGGTTTGGTTTTGCTCGGCGCATCGGTAGGCGCCTTCATCTCGTTGATCGTCGTCCTGCTCTCGCGCGCCTGGCTTGAGGTGGCATCGGGCAAACTCAAAGGAACCGAGTTCATCCTCGACAAATTCATGCGCGCAGGCGGTCCCGCCGTCGCCATCGGAAGTTCGCCCCTCAAATCGGAAATCGTTTTGCCCGACCCCGATGTAGCCCCGCAACATGCCATGCTCACCGGAAACGGCGCGGCTTTCTCGCTCAAAGATATGAGTCTCGCCGGCACGTTTATCAACAACCGAAAGATCGAAATCGCGCAATTGACAAATGGACAGAAGATTCGCATGGGCAATACCGACCTGGTCTACCACGAAAGGAGATAACATGAGTAGGATCGTTCGTTTCTCTCTCAATGTGAGCCTGATTCTCACCCTGATTTTTATTCCCGCCCTGACGGTGTACGCGCAGGAGCCTGAAACCCCGCAAGTGCGCATCACGCAAGTGGACAATTCCAACTTCCCCAACGTCACCGTGTACCTCTCTGCCACGAATGCGGCAGGCGAACCCGTCGGCATAGACCCGTCGACCATCCAGATTCATGAAGACGGACAACTGATGCAGTTGACAGACGTGAGGGGCGGTGGGGAAGCGCTGGGTGGCGAGGCTATTCCCATCACCACCATGCTGGTGATCGACATCTCAGGCAGTATGGATAAGGGAAATAAGATCGGCGCCGCCAAAGACGCGGCAAAGACCTACATCAGCGGAATGCGCGCTGTTGACCAGGCAGGCGTGATCGCCTTCGATACGCAAGTGTATCGAATTCAAGAAGTCACGTCAGACAAATCCGCGCTGACCGCCGCCATCGATGGTCTGCGCACCGGCAGTGATACCGCCATGTATGAAGGCATCATGGAAGCCACCAAAGCGCTCGAAGGTATCTCGGGCCGTAAAGCGATCCTCGTTCTTTCGGATGGTTTGGATAATCAAAGCGTCGCCACGGAAGAGAGCATCGTCAGCAATGTTGGACCCAGCGGATTGACCGTCTCCGCGATCGGCTTCGGCGATCCATCGGGCACCGGGCAGGCTGGCATCGACGAAGCCGGGCTACAGTCCTTGACGAGTCGCACCGGTGGCCAATATGCCTATGTTACGGATGCCGCCACCTTGACCGCGCTGTACCAACAAACCGGCAAGGCATATCAAAGCGAATATGCGGTCACATATGTATCTCCGTTTACTTTGCGCGATGGCGTTAACCGCAACCTCTCAGTTGCGCTGACTGGAGCGCCTACAGTTGCGGAAGGGACCTACAACCCCGGCGGCGTGTTGCCGGAAGTTACCGCTAGTTCATTACCGCTGTTCCTGTCCATTCTTGCGGGCTTGCTGGCTCTGCTATTCCTGCCCGGACTCATTGGCGGCATCGCCAACCTGGCAGGCGGAAGGAAACAAGGCTCAGGATTCGGGCTTGGCAAACAACAAGCCAAACCAGCAAGCGGACGAATCAAACTCAAATAATCAGGACTTTCGCTTTTACTGCTCTAAGACCGCCTGTGAGCGAAAGTCCTAATAATGTAAAAAAACGACTGGCATAAAAAACCAGTCGTTTTCTTGGAGAGGCAATTCAAAAGAGGCGGCTCGGTTGAGTCGCCTCTTTTGATGGTAGCGGGTTATGTTACGCAGCGAGCGGTCGTTCCATTTTGCGGATGACCATGACCACCTTGCCTTTGATCTCCAGTGGCTCAGACTTTTTGATGAAGATCGGCTTCATGGTGGGGTTGGCTGGTTGCAGGCGGAAGCGTTCCTTCTCTTTGAAGAAGTATTTCAAAGTTGCCTCGTTATCGCGGGGAAGCCACACAGCGACCATTTCACCGTTGCGCGCCTCACTGGCGGGCTTCATCACGACGATATCGCCGTCGTTGATCATGGCGTCGATCATGGAATCTCCCTTGACCTCGAGGGCGAAGAGATTGTCGCCCTTTTCTTTGGAAGGGAGGAGAGTCCGCGCAATATCTACGGCATTGGCTTCGTTGTCGGAGATGAAGCTGACGTTGGGGTCAAGTTCGGGGAGGGGGATGCCAGCCGCAATTGGTCCGAGAATCGGTACCCGTAGTGTGTCTGCCGAAGCGTGGTATCCGGAGACGCGCACGCCGCGCGAGATCTTGCGGTCGCGCTCGATCTTTCCCATTTTCTCGAGTTGGTCGAGGTAGTAGTTCACAACCGACGTGGATGTAATGCCGGTCTTCTCGCCGATTTCGCGGATGGAAGGCGGATAGCGATTTTCACGCTGATACGACGCAAGGAAATCCAAAATCCGTTGGTGGCGTTCGCCTAAACCTTTGCTTTTTCGAACCATCATCATAGCAACCTCCAGCCCAATTGAGGGCATTCTTCGCTCATTTGTGCTATGAATAATACCCGAACGCCTGTTCTGTGTCAAGCCCGATTTTGAAGGCGCAAGGTTACAGGCTAGATCCACGTGCGGCGGCGCATCCAGAGATACATGCCGATGGGTAAAAGCACATTGATCGCCAGCGTGATATAGAAAATGGGGTTGGTTGTCCAGTTGGTCAATCTTCCCTGGGGTTCGAAGAAGTTCATTCCAAAGAAGCCTGTGACGAATGCTAGCGGCATGAAAATGGTGGTGATGATGGTCAGGGTCTTCATAATATCGTTCATGCGGTTGTTGACCACGGAGAGATACGTATCCAACGCGCCGCCGACGAGGTCGCGCAGGTTTTCATTCAGATCGTGTAGGCGGACGAGATGGTCGTAAATATCGCGGAAGAAGATGCGGTCCTTGGGATCGATCACGCGATAATCGTCGCGGGCGAGCTTGTTCAAGACCTCGCGCTGTGGGAGGAGAATCCGCCTCATGGCGAGTAACACGCGTTTGAGGGCAAACAGCCTCTCCAGCGTTCGAGGCGAGGGTTTATCGAAGATGTGGTCTTCGAGTTCGTCGATCGCGGAGTCGATCCGCTCGACGGTGGGCATGTACCCTGCCACGAGGAAATCCATGATCTTGTAGAGCAGGTGATCGGCACCCTCTTGCACGTTACGGACATCGCGGTCGCACGACGCCCAAGTTTCATCGATGGCGGGGATTGGAAATTCGTGATGGGTAACGATATAGTTGGGTCCGAGGAAAATATCCAGTTCGTCCACATCGCTTTCCCACAGTTTGCCGTTCTCTTTCACGTCCATGTAATTCATGACGATGTAGAGGTAATTTCCCCAGTCGTCCAGTTTGGGCGAGTGGGTTTGTTGCAGAGCATCTTCGATGGATAACGAGTGAAAGCCGAAGCCCTGCAAAATGGGGAGGGAGTTTTCATCCGGCTCGTTGACGAAATCCACCCAAAGCAACGAGCGGCGATCACGGATAAGTTTTGTAAATTCCTGAGGGGGAATATCCTTGCGTATAGGCTTTCCTGGTGAGTAATATAGCGAACGGATCATGTTTTCTCCAGAATTTTCATATTTTTACGACAAATTCAATATTTCAAAACATTGTTTCATTTTATTGATTTATCCTTGACAATTTATGAATAATGGGTAAAATGCAGTTATGAATTATGAAGATCAGGATAAAAATATTGATATTTTCACCCGGTTTTCAAAAGAATCAAGATGTGTGGTTTTCTTTTGACGCCGAACCGCTCCAACTTCAGAAAGATTGATCATGTTTCAAACACAAATACAGAAAGCGATCGACACGTTCAACGAATACCCGCGGACATTCTGGAAGGTGGTTTTCATCACCTTTATTGACCGAGTCGGCGGCGCGTTGATCTTTCCGTTCTTTGCGTTGTATCTTACCAGCAAATTCAACGTTGGCATGGCAGATGTGGGCATTTTATTTGCCACCTTCTCCCTCTCCAGTTTCGCCGGGAATGCCATCGGCGGCGCATTGACAGACCGCTTCGGACGGAAGAAAATCATTATCTTTGGGCTGATTGCCTCCTCGTTCAGCCTGGTTGCCATGGGCTTTGCCGCTTCATTTCAGACCTTTTTCGCGCTCGCCCTCTTCATCGGAATTTTCACGGATGTGGCTGGACCCGCGCGCGACGCCATGGTCGCCGATATTCTTCCGGAAGAAAAACGCGCCGCGGGGTATGGCATCCTGCGGATTGCCTTCAACCTCTCGATTACGATCGGACCAGCCATCGGCGGTTTGCTTGCGGGTGTTTCCTATCTGCTGTTATTCATCTCGGATGCAGTCATTTCCCTGCTTACGGTTGTGCTGGTCGCCACTCTTTTGCCGGAAACCAAGCCGCAGCGCCATGCTGACGCTCCTCAAGAAACTGTTGCCAAGACGTTTGCCGGCTACGGCAAAGTGTTTCGTGACCTGGCTTTCATGCTCTTCCTCGGATTTGTGGTCTTGCAGGTATTGGCTTACATGAACATGAACACCACATTAGGCGTCTACTTGCGGGATCAATTTGGCACACCCCCCACCAAATACGGATTGCTCCTTAGCATCAACGCCGCAATGGTCGTACTCTTTCAATTTGCGATCACGCGCCGTGTGGAGAAATATCCGCCCATGCTGATGATGGCGTTGGGAACCTTCTTGTATGCGATTGGTTTTAGCATGTATGGATACGTTTCCAGTTATACAATGTTCATTGTCGCAATGGTTGTCATTACGATCGGCGAAATGATCACCGCGCCGGTGCAACAAGCCATCACCGCCAAGTTCGCGCCCGAAGAGATGCGCGGACGCTACATGGCGGTTGCCGGTTTGGCGTGGGGCATCCCTTTTATGATTGGACCTTACCTGGCTGGCCTGATCATCGACGGACCGCGCCCGGAACAATTATGGTACATCGCCGGTTTCATCGGCGTACTCTCCGCGTTTGGTTTCCTCAATCTCAACCGCGCAATTGCGCGCCGCCGGGGCGATCAAGCACAATCGCAGGTCATCCCTGATACGGTATAGAAAAAATCTGGAGGTTCAAAATGTATTCTGCGCCCACTCGATGCCCGGTCTGCCAATCTGAACTAGAGATCGCCCGTCTGCACTGTTCCACATGCGATACCTCCATCGAGGGTCGTTTCAGCGGCGGACCGATCGCTCACCTTACGCCCGAACATCTCGATTTCATCATCACGTTTGTCCGTTGCGAAGGCAAGATCAACCGCATGGAACAAGAACTTGACCTATCCTACCCGACCATCCGCAACCGACTGCACGAGGTGATCCGCGCGCTCGGGTATGAACCGGGCAAGGATGAGCCTGTCGAAATCACCCCGGAAAAACGGAACACTGTGCTCGAAGATCTGGAATCCGGCAAAATCTCAGCGGATGAAGCCATGCGTATGTTGCGTGGAGAGGAGCAATAAACCATGTCGCGTTCATACCCCATTTCTGGCAATACAAAAATACGAGTGGAGTTGGCTGGCGGCGATCTCAGCGTTGTCGGCTGGGAGGGGAACGAGCTGTTGGTTAAAGGGGACGATAAAGAAGTCCGCGTCGAATCGACGGGTGAGGCTGTTACCGTTTCCTCCACCGACGATCTATCCTTACGCGTTCCCCGCTCAGCGTACATCGAATTCGTCAAAGTTGGCGGGGATGTGTCGCTGCGAGGTGTCGCCGGGGGATGCGAACTCAAAGAAGTGAGCGGCGATCTGTCGGTCCGTGATGTCGGTTCGATCTCGATCGATACGATTCAGGGCGATATTTCACTATCGAATGCGCGGGGAAACGTGTTCGTCAAAAACATTCACGGCGACGCGTCTCTGCGCGAAGTGGATGGCGATGTGACGATTGAAATGCTGGCTGACGATCTCTCCCTGCGCGGGGTGCGAGGCAACTTGCGCGTCATCAACTTGCACGGCGACGCCTCCATCCATGGCGTGGACGGCAGTGTCGTTCTCGATTCGGTGGCGGACGATCTTGCCTTGCGCGGTACGCGCGGCGATGTGCGGGTCAATGTGGGGGAGGATGTGGTCGTCTACCTTGACCCGCAGTCGGAGGCTGAGTACTCCATTAATGCCGGGGAGGATATTCTAGTGGTGCTGCCGAAGAATACGAACGCCACGCTCGATATCCGCGCCGATGAAATTTACATGGATTGGAACGGCTTCCAAAACGATGATTCGACCGAGCGCGTGGTTGTGCTTGGCAATGGCGCGGCAAAGCTCTTGCTCAATGCGGGCGGGGAGGTGCGGGTTTCGAACCGCGCCGACGCCGGCGAATCAGCCGACGAGTGGGGCAACTTTGCGGGCCTGAACTTCGACTGGTCCGATTTTGGCGAACGCATTTCACGCAAGGTGGAGCAGGCTACGGCGCGCGCAACCAAACGGGCAGATGAAGCGGTGCGCCGGGCGGAGCGTCACGCGGCGCGGCAGGCTGGTCATGCAAAAAGAGGGTTGGTCATCGGTCGTTGGAATTGGGATTTCAAAGGCGCGCCGAAACCGCCGGTTCCTCCCGAACCTCCCTCTGAACCGGTTTCAGAGGAGGAACGCATGGCGATTTTGAAAATGCTCGCCGAGAAAAAGATCACCGCCCAGCAAGCCGAGGAACTGTTGAACGCCCTCGATGGAGGTAAATAATGTCATCGGAAGAACGCCAGAAGATTTTGCAAATGGTGGAAGAGGGGAAGATCTCTGCCGAAGATGCCGCGAGCCTGATGCGCGCCCTCGATGAGGACGCGGAAGACGCCGGGGCTGAGATGGAAGTCATCCAGCCCGAACCAAGCTCAGGCTGGGAGAACGACGCGTCGGGCGAGACGAGGCGAACCGCGGCTCCCGAGTTCGATCAGATCAAAATGCGGGCGCGTCGCTTCGCGTTGATCCCGTTGTGGGTGGGTGTTGTTGTCACTGTGTTTAGCGCATGGGCGATTTATGCTATTCAGCAAAATGCCGGCGTAAATTTTTGGTTTTACTGCATGATTCTTCCATTGATGTTGGGCGTGTTGTTGATCGCGCTCGGTTCGGGCGGGCGCTCTGCGCGCTGGATTTATGTTGATGTGGATCGCCGCGACGCGAAGCCCGGTGATGGACCGCGGCGTATCACGTTGGGTCTTCCCGCGCCGCTGGGCTTGTTGGGTTGGTTCTTCAGCACGTTTGGTCAGAACATCGAAGGCATGGGTGAAGGCAAAGGCAGGGCAATTGCGCATCTGATGGAAGCCGCCATGACCTCCGACGAGCCGTTGATGGTCAACGTGGACGATGACGATACGCATGTGCAGGTTTATATTGGCTAGGAGTTGAAATGACAGATGTTGTAAAAAAACAACCGTTGTTGAGCGGCTTGCTAATTTTGTTCCTCACCGCGATGATCTTTGCGAACATCGGTGGGAACATGTATGATGGCTTGTTGCCGTTGTACTTGAAGGATTTGAAGGCGTCGATTCCTCAGATCGGTTTGTTCTTCACGCTTTCACAAGTTGTGCCGCTGTTGTTGCAAATCCTCGGCGGATGGGTCTCTGATTCGCTCGGGCGCTTGCGCGCCATCGCCATCGGAAGCGTGTTCGGCGTGATCGGTTTCATTCCGCTGGTGTTGGCAGATACCTGGCACTGGCTGTTGCTGGCGGCGGCTGTCGGTTCGGTAGCGCGCGCGCTGGTGGGACCGAGTTTCGACGCGTTCATTGCGGAACATTCCACAGAGGAGAATCGCGGCAAAGTATATGGCGTTTCGCAGGCGATCTTTATGATTGTGATGGTTGTCGGTCCGCCGGTGGGCGCGTGGTTGGCTGGTTCTTATGGATTCAAATTCATGTTGCTCACTGCGGGTATCTTTTACTTGATCGGCGCGGTGATGAGAATCGGGATGGCGCGCGAAGCCGCGAAGGGACAGACCTCCAAGCCGACGCTGTCTCTCGCCGGGTTGAAATCGAACCTCGGCGCAATGTTCGGCTTGATCTTCTCTGGCGGACTCATGACATGGATTTTGATCACCGATGGTTTCCGCGATGTCTCGTTTCAACTCTCAGGGAACTTGTTCCCGGTCTACATGCAGGATTTCGGCCGCTTGAGTATTCAGCAGATCGGCTGGGTCAATTCATTATTCGGCTTGAGTATGATGTTGACCATGATTCCCGGCGGCTGGCTTTCGGATAAAGTAGGCGAGCGCGTGGGGATTGCCTCTGGTATGATTCTGATGGCGGCCGCGTTGTTTCTTTTGATCAACATCCCGCAGGGAAATTCGGCATTGTATTTCATAGGTTGGGGCATGGCAGGAACGGGAGTCGGTCTCATGTCTCCCGCCTATCAATCGTTGATCAGCAAATCTGTGCCGCAACATTTGCGCGGAACGGCGTTTGGATTGTTCAGCACCAGCTTGGGCATCGTTTCGCTCCCCGCCCCGTGGATCGGCGCGCAATTATGGGATCGTGTCAGCCCGCAATTCCCGTTTACAATCACCGCGATCGCCCTGTTGTTGACGGTCGTTCCGATCTGGTTGAAGTTCAAACTTCCAAAATTGGAGACGTCGGCAACTACAGCGGAAGAACCTGTCAAAGAATCTACCCTCACCCCTGAACTGGGGTCGTAACGGAGGTCGTCATGGCATCGACAGAAGAACGAATGAAAATTTTGAAAATGATCGAGGAAGGCAAACTCAGCGCGGAGGAAGGGACGAAACTGCTCGCGGCGTTGAGCGCCAAACGTCCGCTTGCGCCTCGCGCGCCGGGGATGCCTGGCGGCGCCAAGTGGCTGAGGATCCGCGTCACCGACACGCGCACGGGCAGGTCGAAGGCTTCGGTGCAGATCCCGCTCGCGTTGGTAGACGCGGGTCTGAAGATCGGCGCGCATTTTGCCCCCGAGGTGGAAGGCGTCGATATGTCCAACGTGATGGAAGCCATCCGCTCGGGCATGACCGGCAAGATCATCGACGTGACCGACGGAGAAGACGGCGAACACGTGGAGATTTACGTCGAGTAGCCGGAGCAACTTCAATCGAGGAGAAACGCGCATGGCGAACACATCCAACCGCCCAAGCGGCATGTTCGGTTTTACCATCGTCTGGATCGGGCAGATCGTCTCGGTGCTTGCCAGTTCGATGAGTCAGTTTGCGTTGACCATCTACATGTTCAATGAGACCGGCAGCGCGCTCGCGATGGGGACGATGCAGGTGTTCTTCATCACGCCATTTTTATTGATCTCACCGCTCGCCGGTGTGTGGGTGGACCGCTACAACCGCAAGATGATGATGATGGTCAGCGACGTTGGCGCAGGCATTGCCACAATGATCATCTTGGTGTTGCAAGCGCTGGGAATCCTTGAATATTGGCACTTGTATGGCGCGTCTATTATTTATGGGTTGAGCATGGCATTCCAATGGCCCGCCTATTCCGCCGCAATTTCCACAATGATATCGAAGGAACAACTGGGCAAGGCAAACGGCATGATGTCGCTGATCGAAGCGGGACCCCAGGTGATTGCGCCAATTTTGGCTGGCGCGTTATTGCCCATGATTACGCTCACGGGCGTCTTGTTTCTGGATGTGATCACTTTTTTGTTTGCTATAGGCGCGTTGATGGTTGTCCATATTCCGCAACCAGCGCGGTCGGAAGAAGGGATGAAATCGCAGGCTGGAGGAATTCTCAGCGAAGCCGCGTATGGGTTCAAATATATCTTTGCCCGCCCCAGCCTGTTGGGTTTGCAGATGGTTTTTTTCTTTGGGAATCTCTTCGCGGGCATCGGCTTTACCGTTCTCGCGCCCATGATCCTGACGCGCGCGGGCGGCGATAGCCTGGCGTTCGGAACGGTTCAATCGGCGGGAGCCATTGCCGCTGTGGCGGGAGGCGTTCTCATGAGCGCGTGGGGCGGATTCAAACGCCGCGTGCATGGCGTGCTCTTCGGTTGGATTCTCTGCGGGGTGGGCATGGCAATCGCTGGGTTTGCCGGAGGGTTGCCCGTTTGGATCGTGGGTATTGCGCTGGCGTCGCTTTTTAGCCCGCTGGTGAACGCATCCAACCAAGCCATCTGGCAATCGAAAGTTTCATCCGACCTGCAAGGGCGCGTTTTCTCTGCCCGCCGTTTAATTGCATGGCTTACCAATCCCATCTCTCCGCTCATCGGCGGCGCGCTTGCAGACTTTGTGCTTGAACCCGCCGCAATGGCGGGGACCGGTTTGCCTTCCGCGTTATCCGACCTCGTTGGCGCGGGAGCGGGAGCCGGGATGGGAACTTTGATCGTTTTCTGCGGGCTGGCTTCCGCATTGACCGGTCTGGCTGGTTACTTTTTCAATTCCATCCGCAACGCCGAAACCATTTTGCCTGACCACGACAGCCTTGCAAGGACAGACGGGCAGATGGCTTGACGCCAGTTAAATTTTACAAGGAATTTACAACGAACAACCCTGGTCAAGGGTTGTTTTCTTTTTTGGGCTGTGTTATTCTCCCGCTCAGATGTCATTATCGAATTGGGCTTTGCCCTTCCAGCGTCCGCGGGGACTGCGAGGGATCTTCATCATCTGGTTTGGGCAGATGGTTTCCGGAACCGCCTCCGCCATCGCTTTTTTTGCGCTCCCCGCGTGGATCTTGAGCAACACCGAATCGAGCGGCAACGCTCTCGGCTCGTGGGAGTCGTTGTACTTCGCCTCCTACCTTGTTGTCATCCTTTTTGCCGGCGTATTTGTTGACCGCTATCCGCGTAAAGCTATGATGCTGGTGTACGATGTGCTCTCGCTCATTGCGGCAGTGCTTTTGTTGGTCTTTGAGCGAGCGGGGACTCTTTCCATCTGGCATCTGTATCTGGCGGGGATGTTACAAGGGATCGGCTATGCTTTCCAATCGCCATCCTACTCTGCGGCGATCACCACAATGGTATCGAAAAAATATTTTGTGCGCGCCAACGGTTTCCTTGCCCTGCTCGATAGCGCGCCCGGCATTATTGGGCCCTTGCTCGCCGTGTTCCTGTTTCGGTCCATTGGGTTGGCGGGCATCCTGGTCGTCAACCTGCTCTCGTACGCCGTTTCCATCACAGCGTTGTTAAGCGTCGACGTTCCGCTAACCCCGCACACCGAGGAAGGGGAGCGCGCGCAACACGGTTTCCTCAAAGAAGCGATGTACGGCATCCGTTATATTTTTCAACGCCCGGGCTTGTTGGGTGTAATGCTCATTTTCTTCTTTGGAAACTTTTTCTCCGGGGTTGCGCTTTCGGTCACATCCCTATTCACCATGGTCTCGCTCCGCACAGGCGGCGACCCCAGTTCGGCGGGCACGGCGCAATCTGCCGCGGCATTTGCCGCGCTGGCTGTAGGAATTGTCCTCACCACCCTCGGCGGGATTCGACGCCCGGTGCGCGCTATTATTTTGGGCTGGGTGTTGTCGAGCCTGTTCGGGCTGTCGCTTCTGGGCATCGGAAAAATATTGGTCTTCTGGGTAATCGCCGCCGTTGTCGATGCGGCATTCGAACCGATGGTCAATGTTTCGCTAGATTCTTTCCTGCAAGCGAAAGTTCCCCCCGACGTGCAAGGACGCGTCTTTGCTGCCAGTGAATTTTTAGCGCAAGCCATGATACCTCTTACGCCCCTTGTGGCTGGTTTTTTAGGCGAAGGAATCTTTGAACCCGCCATGCAAGCGGGCGGACAACTCGCGCGCTACTTCGGCTGGATCGTCGGCACGGGGCCCGGTTCCGGCTTCGGCTTGATGATCTTCCTCTGTGGCATGGCTGGCACGCTAGTGGGACTCTCCGGTTACTTCGTTCGCGCCATCCGCGATGTGGATGTGATCCTGCCCGATTTCGATACCCTGCCGAAGATCCCAAACCCTGTTCAGCCTGAAATCCCCGCTAAAAAGAAACGCGCCGCAAAACCCCGCCCGAAAAAATAATGCTGATTTGATTTCCGTAACGCGACATTCATGTCGCTCTTTCTCGAGACCACCACACCTTGATGGATGAACAGCATAAAATCAAACAGGCTGAAGACTCTAGACTCCTCAGCCTGTTATTTTTCATGTGCGAGTTAGCAACACCCGCCGCCACAGCCACTACCGCCGCAACAGGTTTCGTCACAGATCACGTCCAGTTCCATATCGTTCACCTCCTTTCGTGGATGATTTTTCCAAGGGAAATCACTTGGGCTTGTAAGCGGTAATCTTCGCGCTGTAGACCGCCCGATACACTGCCTCGCGCGGATATTGATTCACGTCCAATTTCATTTCATCGAGCGCGGAATCCACAGTTTCTTTATCGAAGAACACCGGCGTAACCGAAACATCCGTGAAGCCGACGGCTTCCATCATGCCGATATATTCGCCCGCTTGCACGGCGCCTGCCACGCATCCCGCCCACGCGCTCAGGCTTTGTTTTACCGCCTCAGGTAATAGACCCTCGGTGACAATATCTGAAACCGCCAGTTTGCCGCCGGGCTTGAGTACGCGGAACGTTTCGGCGAAAACTTTCGACTTGTCCGGTGAAAGATTGATCACGCAATTCGAGATGATGACATCCACCGTGTTCGATTCGACGGGCAAGTCTTCGATGTATCCCTGTCGGAATTCAACGTTGGTGAGGTTCATCCGCTGCGCACTGGATTTGGCGCGTTCGATCATTTCAGGCGTCATGTCCACGCCGATCACATGACCGGTCTCGCCGACTTTCTTCGCCGCAAAAAAACAATCCAGCCCCGCGCCGGAGCCGAGATCGAGGACGACCTGTCCCGCTTGCAGAGACGCGAGCGTGATTGGGTCGCCGCATCCGTAACTGACAGCCGTTTCGCCTTCGGGAAGGGTCGTGAGCAATTCGGCGGGGTAGAGGGCGCTCTCGGATGTGGAACAGCAAGCCGAGCCGCCTCCGCAACAGGAAGCGTTGCTCTTGATCCGTTCCGCGTAATGCTCGCGGACGGCATCGTGAATGGAAGTATTCGTAGTCATTTTGTCTCCTTGTATCGAAGCCTATCTATATGTTTTTGCATAATAAACGGGATGCCGCCTGGGATGGCATCCCGCGTTTAGCTTTGAATGGTCTGTTTAACGGTCAGCGTGGTCTCCGATTCGGGCGCGAACTTGAGCATGATCTGACCACAGCACACGGCGATACGTTCCTGATAGAGTGTATAGAATGTTTGCTTGCCTTCCTCGCGGACGTTGACGAGACCGGCATCGCGCAGGATGGCGAGATGATGAGAGATGGTGGGTTGAGTGAAGCCGATTTTTTCAACGATCTCATTGACCGAGAGTTCGCGACAACAACACGCGCTCATGATCTTCTGGCGCGTATCGTCGGCGATGGCTTTGGCAAACAGGACGGGATCGAATTTCATGATGAGAACTCTCTCTGCGCGAGATTATATCGAAGGTTGTCTATTTGTCAAGTGATAAAAGACCTCCGAGGTTTTCAAAACCTCGGAGGTCTGATCGCTTACTTGCTTGTCAACACTCCCAGCCGATCCACATACTCCTCCAGCACGGCGAAGGCGTCCTCGATGGGTTGAGTAGTGGTCATATCAATCCCAGCGACGCGATACACATCCATTGGCGATTTCGATGAACCTGCCTTGAGGAAGTTGATGTGATCTTGCGCGGCGTTCGGGACTCCGTCGAGAATCCGTTTGGCGATGGCGTTCGCGGCAGAGATGCCGATGGCGTATTGGAACGAATAGAAGTCAATGTAGAGATGCGTGGTGAAAGTTCCCCACGTGATGCCGACCCGTTGACGGTCCAGATTCATTTCATTGCCATAGCCTTCGCTGAACAAGTCCGCCATGAGTTCGATCATCGAGTCTGCCGTGAGCGGCTGACCCTTTTCCACGCGCTGATGCGTTTCCAACTCGAAGCGCGCGAGCGTGGGCATGATGAAGAAGTAACGATGGAAATTGTCCATGGCTTCTTCGAGCAGGGCGGTTTGAAAATATTTGTTTTGATTCGTCTTGAGCAGATGCGCGCGCGTCATCGCTTGGTTGAAATTCGACGCGGTCTCCGAAATGATCGAAGGGTAGGTGTAATAGATCATCGGTTGAGCGCGGCTCGCATAATATGCGTGCATCGAGTGACCGAGTTCATGCGCGAGCGTGCTCATACTGCCCACATCGTCGGTGTAACTCATCATAATGAACGGATGCGTGTCGCTTGGCACGCGCGTCGAGAAGGCGCCTTGTCGTTTGCCCGCGTTGGGCGACCAATCTACCCATCGGTCATTCAGGCATCCCCGTCGCATGACGCGGACGTATTCCTCTCCCATCGGCGCGAGTCCCTCGCAGATCCAATCCACTGCTTTTTCAAATGAGACTTTGTGAGTCTTCGTTGTGAGCGGCGCCCACACATCATATGGATTCAACGTCTTCACGCCCAATGCTTTGCGGCGAATTTTCCAATACTTGTGCCAGAGCGGTAAATTCTTTTTGAAGATGTTGATGAGATTATGGAACATCTCGATTGGCACATTGCCGTTGAAGAGCGTGGCTTCGAGCGCGGAGTTAAATTTACGCGCCTTCATGTTGAACACGTTGGCTTTGATCGACGCGGTGAGATTGCTCGCCAGCGTGTTCTTTGCTTCAAGATATTTATCGTTGTAATTTTCCCACGCCGATTGACGCGCCTTGCGATCTGGCTCATTGAGGATCGCGTCGAACGTACTTTGGGTCAACTCCACTTTTTTGCCTTTGCTATTTTTCGCGGGCTTGAATTTGAAATCGGCATTCGCCAACAAACTCGCCGTGTTGCGCACTGTGCCAAAAGGATCGCGCAACATGCCCATCAACTCCTCCACCTCAGCACTGCGGACGTGCGCCTGCTTGCGAAAGAGATCGTTGACAAAATGCTCGTAGACTTTCATCCGCGCCTCGGATTGGATCCACTGATGCAACTTCGCTTCACCCACCGACAGGAGTTCTGGTTCCACATAGGACGCCGCCGCGCCCACCTGAGCCAGCGCAGACATCGCCTTCCCGTTCATCGCCGCGCCCTGTTCATCGTTCGCATCCACCGAACTCGACATCGTCGCATACACGCGGACTTTCATCGAGCGTTGTTCGAGCGCGTCCATCGCGTTCATCGCTTCGAGGAACATATCCACGCTATCGCCGAGATGTCCTTTGTATTTCTGGATCGAAGGCAGCGCGTCGAGGATACTTTTCACCTCAGCATCGAATTGACTTGAGGATGCAAACACGCTTTCAGCGTTCCACGTTTGGTTCCTCTTCACTTTTGCGCGGGGTAGGGGGGCAGGCATGATGGGTCTCCTTTGTGTTTTTCAATGAGGTGATAAATTTCTCACGGTCATATCATTTGCGCTATAGTAGCTAATTTCTTTTTCTGCAACTCGAATCATTTTGCCCATATGTTTCTGTTTTGAATCTAATAACGAATGGTCGAACAAATTCCTCAGCCGTTGCGGGATTTCACGCGCGCGCGAATCGGATAGGGCAAAGCAGACCATGCAAAATTGCCCGCTGATTGCAGTCTTTCGCCAAAAATCCTGTTCGTTGATCGTGACGAAGGTGGGTTGATTTTCCTGTTGAAGGAGTTTTGGTATGGCGTCATCTTTGATGACCGTGTTAGGACGCAAGTCCGTAATGAAACAAATCGCTCCCTGATACCAGCGAGCGATCTGTTCTTCGATATTTCGACCCAACAGTTGTTCGTCGAGGACGATCATCAGGCTGTTTCCAATTGAGGCAATGACTTGACGAATTGACTGGCGATCAGTTGGATTGCTTCAATGACCGCCTCGCGCGAAATTGTATTGCGGTACCCCGCAACGATTTGGTCCATGTTCTCGCCTGCGGCTAAACGGTCTAATGTTCCAGTGATCTCGATCCGTGTGTACTTGAACGTGGGACGCCCATTACAAACCCCAGGCGCGCGGACAACGTATTCTCCAAGCGGATAGTATTGATACGGTTCGTTCCCCACGGTTTCAGTGATTAACTTTTCCATTGGGTCTCTCTTTCGCTTGGATCAAATTATAAGAATCTCTCGCGAATCATGCAAGTAGTTGATTCTCCCTGTCCTCGTGCCTGATGTTACGCGCCGTCCCGCAGGTTTGACGGGACGGCGCGTAAGGTGAGTTACAAATCCTGAAACGTCACTCGATTTTTGGCGAGGTAAAGTATCTGCCGAGGAAATCTTTCACCAGCATCCAGCCGGTCCAACAGCCGTCGATCTGTTCGCCGAGTTTGACCTCGATCCATACCGAGCCGTCTGCGAGGCGTTGTACCTTGCTAGTGTTGACGTACCAATACGTGTTCGGCATGGCGGAGGAAAGGATCTTCGTCCCGCCGGGCGCATTGCGGATGTATAACCCGTCTTTGTACGTGATCTTCACCAGCTTGAAGAAGTCCGCGCTTGGAGGCTGGGTGGGGGAGGATGGCGGAGGCGGCGGGGGATAATTCGGCGGAGGCGTGCCAGCGCCGACAGGCAGGTAGATCACTTGTCCCGCGTAAATGAGACCTGGATTCGTGATCTGCGGATTCACCGCAAGCAACGCGGCTACGCTTGCCCCGGTCTTTTGGGAGATAATGCCGATGGTGTCGCCCCATTGCACGGTGTAGGTGCCGCCATACGTCGGTTGTGAAACGGGCGGCTGGGAATATCCAGTGGGGATGTAGAGCGTCTGCCCGGCGTAGAGCCACCATCCCAGCCCGGGGTTGGCGGCGCGGATGGCGTCCACGGTGGTATCGCACGTCAGCGCGATGCCGCCGAGCGTGTCGCCCCATTGGACGGTGACGTAGGCGGGACATTGCGCCCATGCCCGCGCTCCTCCCGCCGAAGCGAAGGACGCGATCAGGAGCATGAAAACCAGCGCGATTTGAACGATTCTCTTGGTCATTGCATCTTCTCCTTGGTTGGCTCGAGCGCGGCTCTTCTCGCGCGTCGATGCTTCAAGAATACTCGAAAAGAATCTTTTTTTCAACCGAAAGATGAGGATTTTTGCTGACTCTTCATTCTCATTATGGATGTTGTAGTATCCGAGTTCCACAGGCTGATTGATGGTCTCGATCATGTTGGATGATGCTCTGTTGGGCTTGTGGCAGTACTAGACCGCCAGCCGCCTCATCAGGGAGGATGGCGCATGGCGCAAAAACCATGCGATCCATCTCCAACGACCGGGCGTGTATATCTCCTGCCGCCGTTGACGGATTCCGCGCCAGATATCCGACACTGCGGTCTCTACCGGCGCAACCCAGAAACTTGCGCCGGCATTTTGAAGCATGTCGGTGGAAATAAAACCCGGTTTTACGGTCAAGATATGCACGCCATATCGGGACAGGCGATTCCGAAGCGATTCGAGATAGGTGTTGAACGCAGCTTTCGATGTGTTGTAGGCAGGCGCGCCGCTTCGTCCGCGCTCGCCGCCGACCGAGCTGATGCCTACGATCTGCCCGCGGCCTTGCGATTGAAAATAGGCGGCCGCCTGATTGAGCCATGCCATCGCGCCGAGAATGTTGGTTTGCATGACCTCCATATCTTTCGAAAAATTGAACTCGTGTTTTCCTGTGGGGATTAGAACTCCCGAGTTGAAGACGATCAAATCCAATCCGCCGAGGAGTTCGATGGCTTGTAGAAAGTCCATCGGAACGGAATCGAAATCGGTAACATCGTGAACGATGAAGCGAGCAAGTCCTTCCCGAATCTCGGATCGAATGCGCTGACAAAGCGTTTTGAGTTTCTCTTCGCGCCTCGCCAGCAAAACGAGTTGATATCCCTCGCGGGCGAGTGTGAGCGCCAGTTCCGCGCCGATACCGCTGGAAGCGCCGACGATAATCGCGCGTTTCACTTTCATATTTTGCATTGTGATTTCCTAGATCATGATGAGTGGGGTAAGCAGATCGTATACCATCCCGATGATGATCGCGCCGGCGACTAATGTCCCGAGCACGATGGCGATCACACGCCAGCGGGCAATGGTGAGCGCGCCGGTCAGCGCGCCTATGGACGTGCCTGCGCCCGTGATCAGGAATGCCAGCGCTGCCCCCTCGCTCATGCCCGAATCCATGAAGGCGCGGACGATTGGCATGGAAGCCTCGGTATTGAGATAGAAAGGAATTCCGAGTAATGCCGCGAGTGGAATGCTGAAGGTCTCTCCGGAACCGAAAACATTTTGAATCCAGTCTTGCGGAATCAACTCGTTCAGAAAATAGCCAATGAAGGAGAAGCCAAAGAACATCAATGCTAATTTCCACGACACCTCAAAAAATTCACGCAAAGTCGCCCGAACAGTGACCTTTGGTTTGCCGGGGCGGGGAAGTGGCTCAAGCGCTGGCGAGGCAGTTTCACGTTGGGAAGAGAGGCGGGCTTGATCCTTCAGCCAGCCGCGCGATTCGACAAATCCGGCGAATGCTCCGCCAGTCAATCCCAAAATGATGGAGGATGCCATGAAGGCAATGGCGAATGGCCAGCCAAACAACCCAGCGCTATAGATCATTTGTTGAGGAGAGGTCAGCGGAGATGCGACAAGGAACGCCACAATGGGCGCCCATGGAATGGTGGAAGCCATCATGCCGAGAACCACAGCTGTGGTGCCGCACGAACAAAATGGGGTAGCCACAGCGAGCGCGGTGGACATAACGACACTGTTACGTTGGTTGCGTTTGAGGAAGGCCGCCACGCGGTCTTGGTCTATGAAGAGTTTGAGCGCCACACTGATGACAACGCTCAATAAGAGAAGGGGCCAAAGACCGAAAAAGGTCTCTGTGGCTTTACTGAAGGCAAACTGAGATGTTTCGAACAGGTTCATGGGTGAAGTCCTTTATATAGATGTATGTCTATGTGTAATGGCAAAAAAATAGCCCGACACGCGCCTCTGAGCCTTGCGTGTCAGGCAGGAAAGGCAAAGCGCGTTCAGAAGTGGTCCGTCGTTCGCGGCGTTTCGGATTTGCGCCTGCATTTGCAGAACCCGCAAAGCGATGCGCCGCGGGTTAATAGAAAAAGCAACCCTCTTTCCATGGTTCCTCCTTTTCTAAAAATTTTGCAGAATCTTCCCGTGCAATTGAACTGAAAACTTGATTAAATCCAACTCCAATGAAACATAGACAATCTTCTATATGACATTATATGGAAGTTTGTCTATTTGTCAAGGCGCTACCGAACATGCAGAATTCCGCCCTGGTCTACAGTCGGCTTCGTGGACCAATTCCTTGGAGAACCGAACCATTTACTTGTAATATGATCTCATGTGCCAATCAAGGATTCATTTGCCCGTTCAGCCATGTATGGATGGCGTTCTCTATTTCCTCGGGCTTTTTCACGATCAGAAAATGATCGCTATCTATTTCCACGTAGGTTCCCAACTCTCCAACCTCCGCCGCAAATTGACGCGCCATCGCAGGTGGGACTCGTTCATCGCGCGCGCCTTCAATGATGAGAACAGGCAAACCCATCCCTCTGACACCGGTCCCGTTCGTGAAGCCGTCAATAAAGAACAAGCCGACAAGTCCGCTTTCGTTCCCCAATTCGGAAGCCAAACGCCCCATACTGAAGCCCCCATTGGAAAAACCGCCGAGATAGAATCTTGTTATACCTTGCCTTCTAAGATACTCAAAAGTACGTTTCAGGATCTGATGACCGCGCGGTTTCCACCATTGACCTGTCCATTCTGTGGATGGGCAAACGGTCATGCCGCCGATGTCTTTTACGGCTTGCGCAATTTCCCAACACTGCGCTGTGACGTTTCCCATGAAGCCGTGGAGAAAGATCACTCCAAATGTCGGCTGTTCCCGCGGCTGAATAATGACCGCATCGAAGGCGTCTGGTTGTTGAAGGTTCAGATACGTGCTGATGATAGGAGATGGGTACATGCCTTGAGTTCTCATCTCGGAGTATGCCGCCTCGAAAGCAGGGACAAGACCCTCATGCTCGCGAGTGGAATCGCCTCCAATGAAATGAAACAACTCCTCGCCAAAAATGAGAGCGTCCTGTTCGTCAATGATAGAACCCAGCCAGCGCGGACCGTGCCCTTCGGGCAGTGTGACCATGCGAATTTCGGATGACTGATTCTGCCCCATGAGAATCGATCGGGCGGCGATGACTAGACAGAATCCGAGCGCACCGGCGAAGATCAATTTCAGGGATTGTTTGTATGACAGAGGGACAGCGATCAATCCAAGCACAAGCAGTGAGCCGACGAGCAGATACAGCGCTCCCGAACTTGTTATCGGCAGTCTACAGGTTAAAACGATCAGCGTCAGCAGAGGCGGCGCAAGAAGAATACCCAGCAGGCGGAGCGCATAGGGAAAAATCGGTCGCATCAATCCACATCTCAATATTTTCGACAAGTTCAGTAGGAGATTTTATCGTTGATCGGGTCTTGGCGTATCCGGCATAAGAGCAAGGTGGCGATGATCGATCACCATTGTTCTTATCGAAGAGTTGATGCCGCTTCGGTCTGGCGTAAATCTGCAATCAAAGGCAATGAGAATCTCAATGAACAGCTCGCCGTACGCAGAACGTCCCGAAGGTTCTCGTTAATCAAGTCTGGTTTTATCCAAACCATCGGGATGGCGCGTAATAGCAGTGAATAGTTCAAACATCTCGTCGTCTTATGATTCCCAAAACTTCATGATCCCACCGAGCCCCAAAAGGATCACCCCCAAAGCGCCTCCCGCAAGCAGAAGCAACGGTGTGAATGCTCCGCCAATTCCGCCATACAGATACGTCCACAGCCAGACCTCGCCGTTTTCGAGCAGCGCCACTTCCACATGCGCCGAATTCTCCGCAGACACGACGCAGTTCCTGCTTGAGCGCGCAACGACTTTCCCTGGCGGCGAAGAGACGCTGAATCGGCTCTGATCGTCGAGTTGGCAGGGTGTGGCATTCATGTCTTCGGTTACCTCGTCATATAACTTCCATGGCTCATTAGCCCACAGACCTCTTCTATACACGTTACTGCTTTCCGTGGCGGCAAGGATCAACCCGAAATCGGTCAATTCGATGGTGATGGCTCGTTCGGGGAGAGGTGAGAGTCGCTCCCATTTCGTCCCCAGTCCGGGGAACGCCACAGTGAAGAAGTAACAACCGAATACGATCACAATCCAAATGATCGCCACCGTCAACATGCGATTTGCCCGAGAAGCCATGTTGCGCTCGTTTCTGCCTGCCGATTGCGCAGACTCTCGCATTATATTCCATCGCCACTGTAAGGTTGCGGCCGCGCACGTGTTCATAAACACGGGCTATGCGGTACTGCCAGCGTTGACGATGGCGTCGGCTTGTTTATCCTATTCCGTTGACTTGCAGATCAAACAAGGTATCCGAATCGACATCATACTTGAATTGAAAAAAACAATCGCCGCCATCGAGCACCATAACAAACTCCTCTCGCCAATCGATATCAAAACTACTGCAAAAGAAATTGGCGTAGACGATTCGCTTTTCATCCAGAACGATGCCGATGTATTGGCGGTTGTACTCATCGAGTCTTTCCCAAACAGGCGTTCCTTGCTCATAAAAGCGATCTGAATTTTCTTGCAGGAAAACGGCTACGCCATCTTCAAGGGCAAAGACGCTCTCTTGAGCAGGCGTCCAATAGTCAGCGGTATGACCACTCGTTGTTACCCAACCAGCGACGCCTAATTTTCTTGCTTGTTGTTCAGGAAAGATCGTCCAGTGTTCGCCCTGTAAATTCTGAGCAGGGGAGGAACATGCAACAATAAGGTGCAACGCGAACGCAATATAAACGAAACAAAATGTAATTCGCCTGGCAATCATGAGAGTGTCACTCCTGTATGTTTTATTCCAACGTCAAATTTCCTAGCCACCTGACACTTTTCTTTTTTTGGGCGCTGAGAAACACAGATGAACGCGGAGGTTTCAAAAAAACAAGCAAACATTGATCAGCGTTTTCAGCGTTCACGCCGCACTGGCGCTCGGCGCAAGTGTCTGGGTCCTATTTTTAGAACTATCAGGTAGGCAGCAAATTTCCACTTTGATCGAATGAAAAATACGGATTGTACGCCACCTCCCACAGAAACCCATCGGGGTCGGCAAAATAAGAACTGTACCCGCCCCAAAAGACCTTCTGCGGTTCTTTCACGATCTTCACGCCTTTTGATTTCAAGTCCGCGATGATCTCGTCCACTTCCGTTTCGCTTCTTGCGTTGTATGCCAATGTGAACCCTGCAAAGCCGCTCCCTTTTGCGGATGTCAACGCATCTTCTGCCAACTTCTCGCGCGGATAAATCGTAAACACAACGCCTCCCGCCTGAAAAAAAGCGACATCGTCACTGCTCGCGCTGGCTGGCTTCCAGCCGAGAGTTTCCTCGTAAAATTTTTTCGACTTCTCGAAATCCCTCACGCCCAAAGTGACAAGATGTAAACGTTGTTTCATGACCTGACTCCTCGATGCTGGATTATCCCACGGCGCGATGCCACGCTTGCCCGCTTGTTGCTTTATGCAAAGTGAGAAATAAATTCGCCAGGCGAAAGAATCTTGATTTTTTGATATTCGCCAATCGTCAGCAAATGGTTGTCGCTTGATATGATAAAGGATGCATTCCCTGCAATCGCGCATTCGATAAATTTATCATCATCAGCATCTGCGTGAACCATTTTCAACTCTCCGGGTATTTCAACCTGTTCCCCATATTTACGAATATCGGCAACGACCGTGTGGATTTGATTTTCTGTATACTTGAATTTTTCGCGTAACTTTTCAGTGAGCTCAGCCAGCATCGGATTGCAATACACAGATCGAATTACCCCAGTCCGCGCCAACAGCAGGCAATGATAGGATTTTCCTTTCCACAATAGACCCGAAATCATTGCGCTTGTGTCGAAAACAACGCGATCCGCCATCAAGCCTCATGCAAAATATCGCCGACCAATTTTTCGCGTTGCTCTTCGTTCAAACGATCCCAGTCCATGCCGCGTTGCAAGGCAATCTCTCGAATTCGGTCATCGCCGTATTCAAGCAATTGCTCCAGCGAGTCCATTTCGGGAATCAAGACGCGCAAAAGGGACTGTTTGACGGCGGGTGATAAACGCCGCACCCATTCAACGAGTTGAGGTTCGGGGACTTCAAGCGTGACAGTTTCCATGTCAATACTCCTGATGCTGTGAATTATACAACTGTTTTATCCCGCGTCCCACGGAGCGACTCCGCGCCTGCCCTCGCCTCTCAACGACCTTTGAATTGCCTCGCCCAACCCTGGCAGGACCTCCCCTGTTGCCGCCAGCAGACCGAAGCACCCCGCGATCATCATATCCCCGAACGGGACAGAAAAATACGGTCGCAGACTCCCCCTCTCCCTGTGGGAGAGGGTAGGGGTGAGGGAGAACATGCTCCGCCTCGGTCCCGTCACCACCACATCGAATTCATCCTTCCCAAACTCAAACACCTCATCGGTGTACATCAACGCGCCATGACCCATGTCATTGAAGACATCTTCGTGTTTCAAGGAACCATCTGCAAGTTTATGAATCAACTGTTCGAGTTTCTGCAAATCAATCTCGCCCGTGTGATGCTCAAAGACTCCCTCGATCCCCTTTTTGCCCAGACGAAACGCCAGCGTGTGGAAGTTGCCCACGTTGCAAATGATTTTCTTTTTCCGCGCAGTCACTTGAGGATCAAAGTTTGCTCCAAACACCGCCGCGGGAGCCGTATCCATCACCACCAGCGGACATGGCAACTCTCCCGCCGAATCGACAACCGATTGCAAGCGCGTCATTATTTTTGGAACATCGTGTGATAAATAAGCAAACGCAGAAAGTGAGTTCTTGGCTTTTATTCTTTCATCCAAATAATCAAACCGAAACTGCCGATCCGAAACCCCCGCAGGCGCATTGCCATGATCGAACACCGCCACCGCGATTGCAGATAAGTCATCAAGTGAAACACCATAATCCCTGAACGTCTTGGAAATCAACTCAAAATCAAAATCCCTCAACTCCAAACTTTCCACTTTCCACTTTAAACCTTCAACCTCATCTTCTCCAACTATCTTTATCCCCAACGCCTCCACCTTCTCCAACTCATCATTGATCGTCGTCGCCGCAGACGGGGTCATGTACACGGGAATCCCTGCCCGCGCGTATTCTTCGATTGCCCACGCCGAAGGACCGCCTCCCATTTGATGCCCGGTGAGCAGGATCGGGGTCCGCGAAAGAAGCGACTGCTTGAGGCGGCGATGAACCATCATGGTCGGCGAAGGCAGGACGAGTTTGAATCCGTTCTCGAGGTCGAGATTCGAATCGTAGAGGAAAATATCCTGCGTGCCTGTGCCGATGTCTACTGTGAGAATTTTCATATTGCCCGTAAGACAAACTTCAGTTTGTCGTTACACCTCGATTCCCAACCACATCCGAATGAAATACCCGATGATGAATGAGAACAACGCCACGCCGAGACTCAGCCCCGCCATCTCCAAAAACCGCGCGCGGAATGATTCATCTTTCGCCACTGAGATGTAGTAATTGAACGCGGCGATGATGATCACGGCGGTGGTCAATGCCCATGCCAGATCGAAAAAATAATTTTCGAACAAAAGATATGGGAGGATAAGCAGGAAGACTGTGCAGATGTAGGCGATACCCGTGTAGAGCGCAGCGCGGGCGGGATTCTTGTTTGTGTTCTCCGAACGCGTGGAGAGATATTCGCTCGCCGCCATAGACATCGCCGCCGCGATGCCCGTGATCAAACCCGAAAGGGCGATCAACTTCACGTTTTGCAGGGCAAGCGTAAGTCCCGCGAGAGCGCCGGTGAGTTCCACGAGCGCGTCGTTGAGTCCCAGCACCACCGAGCCTGCGTATTCGAGTCGCTCCTCGCTCAACATGGCGATCAACTGTTCCTCGTGTTCGTCTTCCTCGTGTTGAATCCGCGCCGCGTCTGGGATGACCTCCGCGACGGATGCGTAATTCTTTTGCGCCTTCTCCTCGCCGCGTTCCATGAGTTTGACGCCAAACGTGTACCCGAACACGCGGCTGACGAAGTAATACCACCACACTTTGAGCCATTGTGGCTGGACATCAGCGCCGCTGTGCTGTTTCCATTCATTGTAATGACGCAGTTCGTCCTGCGAGATTTTTTCCAGTAGCCTTGCGTTTTCAGGCGACTTGATCCGTTTCGCAAGCCTGCTATAAATGTGATATTCGGTGATCTCGGCGCGTTGAAAATCCAATATTTTTTGTTGCACGTCTGCAGAAAGTTGCATGGTCGTCTCCTTGAGGCTGTGTTTGTATTGTAAGCCATTTTATAACGGATCATATGTAGCCATATATAAGGGTGGGCAGTGTTGCATCTAGGCTTGTAACTCTTTATTAACGACCCTCCTCTTGAAATTTTATCGAACGTGTCATATTATGTTAAAAACCCGATCGGGAGGTACAGATCGAAGACAATGCCCGTGTTGCAAATCAAGAAATTATCGAACAGTTCATTCATACTGAGTGATTTTGGCAGTTTGTGACGGCGCAAAACTTTTCTTAGGCAGTCAGGAGAAGTACTGTAGGCACATCATATTTGTTCCAAACGGAGAATTCAATGAGACCCTTCAAATCGAATCCTTTTCTACTCTTCATTTTTATCCTAAGCGTGACGGCGTATGCCTGCGGAGGGGCTCTCGCCGATCCAACAGCTACCAGCACGCCAAATCCTACAGCCACCCAAACGCTCGTTCCAACAGCCACCGCCACGGCGACCAACACCCCTCGCCCTACCCGCACTCCCAATTTGGCGGCGACCCAAAAAGCGGAGGAGATCCTCGCGGAAGCGCAGAAATATGTGGAAGAGGGCTATCTCTCCAGCGCGGAGGGAAGTTTCAAAGAATACGATGATTTCCGCGAAGAATGGGCGCAACTTGGGTGGTATCAGCGCTGGCACTTTAGTGAAAAGGCACAGAACTTTTCCCTGAGCGCGCACTTGAAATGGTCGAGCGCGTATCGAAATGCGGATATCTCAGGGTGCGGTTTTGTGTTCGCCGCGCAGGACAATGGCGATCACTACGCGGTTTTTCTTGACCGCACACAAGTGCTTATGCTCTATGCCGACCTTGCTGCCGGATTCTCCCGCCGTGTCGGTGTAACCAGCGGCACTGGGCGCGTGAAGTTCGATAATCCCGCCGACCAGCCCGTCGAAGCTGATTTCACGCTGGTAGTCAACGATGGTATCGCCTACGTGCTTGTCGATGATGCCATGATCGGCAAATACACTCTCTCGCAAAGCAAGAACCTGAACGGCAATCTCGGCCTTACACTGCTTTCCGGCACGAATAAGGATTTCGGCACTCGCTGTGAAATGACAAACATCCACGCATTCTATCCGGATAACTAAACCCATTCGAAAAATTCCCGCCTTCTCGCGCTCACGAGGAGGCGGGCGCTTTCATCACAACATAACATTCCTGCCGGCATGTTTCCCTGTGCAAACGGGTGATGCGGCGGTATCATTTCCGCATGTCTAATCCCGCGCTCGCGGAAGTTCTCGCAAGTTACGTCCCAAAACTGATTCAAAAACGCATCGTTGCCGACTCTGTTCCCATCGACTCGCCGGCGACGGAGGAGTTTCAAGCGGCAGTTTTATTCGCCGATATTTCCGGTTTTACCCTGCTGACCGAACGCCTCGCCGAAAAAGGGCCGACCGGCGTCGAGAGTCTGGCGCGCATTCTCAACGAATATTTCGGGCAACTGATCGACATCATCCACGAATATGGCGGAGATGTGGTGAAGTTTGCCGGCGACGCGGTGATTGCCGTCTGGAATATCGCCTCAGACGACGGGACGGCTGGCTCGCCCACCCGCGCCGACCAGTGGCAGTGGACGATGCGCGCCGCCGAATGCGCGCTCAAAGTCCGTGAGAAGCTCACCAACTACAAAGCTGAAGACCAAAACCTCTACCTCAAACTTGCGGTCAGTATGGGGAACATCACCACCTCCCACGTGGGGGGCGTGTTCAACCGCTGGGAATTCCTGCTCACCGGCAACCCGCTCGTGGAAGTGGGCATCGCCAACAACCTCGCCCAAGCCGGCGAGATACTCATCACACCCTCCGCATGGAAGTTGATTCGCAATGACAGCATTGGCGGACCTATCGAATTTGAATTGAAAGAGACAATAGCCCAGGGCGGGCGGCTGGATGGGCTGAACAAACCATCTTCGATCTTCAACATCCCAGAAAAACCGACCATTCCCGGCGGCGTGGAAAATTCCCTGCGTCCTTATATCCCCGGCGCGATCATCAACCGTCTCGCCGCCGGTCAAACTGCGTGGATCGCCGAACTGCGGCGCGTAACCGTGCTGTTCATCAACCTGCCCGACCTCGATCAAACTTCCAAACTGGAATTTGCTCAGGAGATTGCCCGCCTGCTCCAGCGTTCGGTGTATCGCTACGAGGGTAGTATCAACAAAATTAACGTAGACGATAAAGGGATCACGCTGGTTGCCGCCCTGGGCTTGCCGCCGTTCTCGCACGAAGACGATCCCGCGCGCGGAGTGCAAGCCGCCCTCATGATCCGTAAAGAGCTCAACGCGCTCGGCGTGCGCAGTTCCATTGGCGTTGCTACGGGGCGTATTTTTTGCGGTTCGGTGGGCAATGAAGAACGCCGCGAATATACGACCATCGGCAATGCGGTGAATATGTCGGCGCGGTTAATGGGCGCGGCGAGGCTTCAGGATGAGATCATTGGCGAGCACAAGATACCCATCCTATGCGACCGCGCCACCTACGACAGCGCAAAAGACGCGATCGAATTCCAAACGATCAGGCCCCAACAGGTCAAAGGTCGCGTGGAGCCGGTGGAAGTCTTCCACCCGTTGGACGTGAAGCGCAGTATCATCCGCTCGAAGACCGAACTGATCGGGCGTCAGGATGAAAAGATTCTGCTCGGCAACGCCCTGCAAGAACTATCGCGCGGCGCGCCGCGCCAGACGATCGTGTTTCAAGGCGAGGCGGGAATCGGCAAATCGCGCTTGTTCGAGGATTTGATTCGCCAGGCTGAAACCCTGCGCGTAAATCTGTTTCGCGGCGAGGGCGATGCCATCGAAAAAAACAGCCCCTATCACGCCTGGAGGCCCATCTTTCACCGCATCCTCGGCGTGGATGAGATCACCATACAACAGGAATTCAGCGACGATGACCGTTCGCTGATTCATACAAAAGTAGTCGAGACGCTCACCCGCGTCGACCCCGATCTGGCGCGTTACGCTCCGCTTCTCGACGTGCTGTTGCCTGTTCCCATCCCGGATAACGAACTCACCTCCGCCATGGCGGGCGAAATTCGCGCGAGCAACACGCGCGAATTGTTGACGCGCCTGCTCAACCAGGTGGCGAGCGATGCCCCGCTCTTGATCGTGATAGAGGACCTGCATTGGTTCGATTCGGCATCCTGGGCGTTGCTCGTCGATGCGCAACAAAAAGTGCGCCCGCTTTTGCTGACGTTGAATACCCGCCCGCTTGCGGAACCCCTGCCTGAAATTTTCAAACAGATCCTCGCGGCGCCGGGCGCGCGCTTGATTCGGCTCGAAGCCATGCCGCTCGATGACGTGGAGGCGCTGGTCTGCCAGCGGCTGGGCGTGCGATCCATACCGCCCGCCATTGGGAGTTTGATCCGCGAAAAGTCGGAGGGGCATCCTTTCTTTGCCGAGGAACTGGCGTATGCTTTGCGCGAGAGCGGCTTCTTAATCGTCCGTGAGCATGAGGCGACGATCAACGAATCGTTCACGAACTTCTCCGAATTAACCCTGCCCGATACGCTCCAAGCCGCCATCACCAACCGTATCGACAGCCTCGACCCCTCGCAACAACTTGCCCTCAAAGTGGCGAGCGTGATCGGTCGCATATTCGCCTTCCGCGTGCTTCAAGCCGTGTACCCGATCGATTCGGACAAGCCCGCTTTGCGCGAATATATGGAATCGCTGACGCGCTTGAGCCTCACGCTGGTCGAATCGGAAACGCCCGACCTGGCGTATATTTTCAAGCATGCGGTCACACAAGAGGTGGCATACAACTTGATGTTGTTCTCCCAACGCCGGCAACTGCATCAATCGGTGGCGGAGTGGATCGAAACCAGCAATGAAGGCAACCTTGATTCGTATTATCCCCTGCTTGCTTATCACTGGTCGCAAGCGGCTGAAACGCCTGAAACCTCGCGGAATCATCAGATCATCGAGAAAGCGGTGAAATATTTGGATAAAGCCGGCGCGCAGGCAGTGGAAAATAATGCCAACCGCGAGGCGATCCAATTCTTCAAAGACGCGCTCACCTGGGACTCGCGCCTTCCCAAACCTGCCGGCGCGAACGAAACCCGCGACCGCAAAGTGAAACGGGCGCGTTGGTACGGGCAGATCGGGCTGGCGTATTACGGTTTGGGGCTGTTGCCGGATTGCGAGAAAAATATCCGCGAGGCGTTTCGCACGCTGGGCAAGCCATTGCCGAAGTCGCCGTGGCAGTTTGCCCTGGGGTTGATCGTGCCGGTCATCCGCCAGATTTTTCACTGGTATGTCCCATCGCGGATCGGTTCGGCGCGCGGAAGCGAACGGGGCGCATCCCTGGAATTGGCGCGGTTATATGAATTGATCGGCAGAATGTATTTTTATGCGAACGAAACCCTGCCGATCATGTACTCGATCTTGCAGTTCCTCAACTCGGCAGAGAAAGCCGGCGCTTCACCCGAACTGGCGAACGCGTATTCGGGGATGGCGGTGCTGTCCGGGTTTGCCCGCTTGCACCCGCAGGCGGAGCGATACGTGCATCGCGCGTTGACCGTGGCAAATGAGGTCAACCAGCCGTCGAACCTCATTACGGTCGGCGTGGTGACCAGCGTGTACCGCGTGAGCGTGGGGCAGTGGGATGAAATTCGCAAACAGGTGACCGCCTCTAAAATGCTGTGCGAGGAACTTGGCGATTCTCGCCAGTGGGGCGATAGCACGGTCTTGCTGGCAGAGAGCGCGTATCTTGCCGGCGACATCGACTTTGGACTGAACCTCCAAAAAGTGTTGCTGGACGATGCGCGGAAACGCAACAGCCCGCTTCATATCGAATGGGGGCTGGCTGGGGTTGCGGCAAACAGCGTGAGGTTGGGGAACGAAGCGGAAGCCATCCCGATGCTGGAGGAGGCGTTGCAGATCCTTGAGAAGATTCCGAACCGCGCTTCCTCCATTAATACGAATGCCCAATTTGCCCTGGCGCTCTTGAAGACCGGCGATACGCGAAAGGCGAAATTGCACGCGGCGGAAGCGCTCAGGCTGGCGAGGGGAAGTTCGCCGACCAATTACGCTATGCTCATCGGGTTTTCCGCCGCGGCGGAAGTCTATTTCACGTTGTGGGATGAAACGCTTCGCGCGCGCGACGGAATGGTTGACGCCGCCGACTTGAGGGCTTCCGCCGAAGAAGCGCTGACCCTGTTGCATTCCTACAAAAATGTTCTTCCGATCGGTCAGGCATATTTTGGATATTTCAAAGGCTGGCGCGAATCATTGATCGCGAAACCAAACGTCGCGATGCGATCGTGGTTCAAAGCGCTGGAGGCGGCGGAGAAATTTCATTTGCAATACGAGGAGGGAATCGTGCGGGTGAAATTAGCGCAACACTTGGACGCGGACCCAGCCGCGCGAGCCGAACATCTGGCGCGGGCGCAGCGACTCTTTGAGGCGATGGGGGCGGCGCGCGAATTGGACGGCGTTCGGAAACTTATGGGGTGATCACCACGCGCACATCGCCGGTGAATTTTTCCAGATCATCGAGTCGCTGATTGATCTTTCCCGCATCGAGCGGTATCACTTGCGACACCACGCGCGAGGTATCCAGAATCCCTCGCCGCGCCCACTCCACGAGCAGAGGCAACTCGCTCAGCAGATGATCGTTCGAGCCGATGATCTCCGCTTCTTTGCCGAGCACCTGCGCGTACGTGTTGATCGAGATCGGTTGTTGATTCAATCCCACCATCACGGCGCGTCCCAGATTGCCCACAGAGTCAATCGCCTGCTCCATCGTCTTCCGCAAACCGATCATCTCCACCGCAACATTCACGCCCCTGCCCTTCGTCAACTTGCGGATCTCCTCCACCGCGTCGGCGCGGCTCGCGTCGATGGGAATCGCGTCGTATTCAGAGGCGAGTTCGAGTTTGTCGCGCTGGATGTCCACCGCGTAGACTTCGACCGCTCCCATCGCTTTTGCCAACTGGATGGCAGACAGACCGAGTCCTCCCACGCCGAAAACTGCCACAGTTTCCCCAGCCTTGATCCTGCTTTTGGTTAACGCGTGCAGGGCGGTGGCTGAGGCGCACATTAACGTCGCGCCTGCCTCGAAAGGAATCTCGTCGGGCAAGTGAATCGCGTTCCGCGCAGGGACGGCGATGTACTCCGCGTAGCCGCCATCCACATGATGACCGAGCATCTTCACCGAGTCGCAGAATTGCTCGTTGCCCGTACTGCAAGAATAACAATCGCCGCATGTGATGTTGTAATGCAAACAGACGCGCTCGCCCACTTTGACGTTCGTCACTTGCGAGCCGATCTTTTCCACCACTCCCGCAACCTCATGCCCAAGTGTGATCGGCATGAATCCCATGGCAGAACGCCCGGCGCGATAATGCGCGTCGGAGTGACAGATCCCCGCCGCGCGCACGCGCGTGAGAATTTCGCGTTCGCTGATGTTCGGGATGGGAATCTCCTGCAACTCGAGCGGTTTGCCAGTTTCCACCATCCGCACTGCCTTCATCATCGCAACTTTCACATTAATCTCCAGTCTCCAGTCTCCACTTTCCTCCCCTCCGTTTCTCCAGCCTCAGACCACCAAATTGCCAATTACTAATTTTCCCATAGTTCACTTATCCCCTCGCCCATCCCGCAATCACACGGATATCCTCCGGTGTGGTGCGGCAACAACCGCCGATCATGCGCGCGCCCGCTTCATACCAAACCCGCGCCTCTTCTCCAAACGATTCGACAGCCGCATGCCCATCCCAATCGTTTTTGGCCGCATCGTATCCTTCGCCCAGGTTAGGGTAGACCAACATAGGTTTGCTGGTGAACCGCTTGCCCTCGCGGAGCAGTGACGAAACATACTTTGGCGATGTGCAGTTAATGCCCAAGGCCGCGATCTGCGGATGTCCCTCAAGCAGTTTCACACAATCGGCAAAGGATTGACCTTCGGAAATGCGCACCTCATCCCGCGCGGAAAAACTGAGCCATGCGGCGATGTTCGGAAATTCATCGAGAAGTTTTACGATTGCCCGCGCTTCGGTCAGGGAAGGGATGGTTTCACACGCCAGCAGTTCGGCGCCCGCTTCGACCAGCGCTTGCATGCGCCCGCGATGGAAATCCATCAACTCGGTTTCGCTCAACCCATAGTTGCCGACGTATTCCTCGCCATTGGCAAGGAACGCGCCGTACGGTCCCACCGACGCGGCAACGAACGGCTTTGACCTGCCCGCGCGATTCGATTCTTTCGCCCAAAATTCATCCCGCGCCGCTGTTGCGATCCGCACAGACTTTTGAATCAACGCGATGGCTTCTTTTTCATTCAAACCGCGCCGCTTGAATCCCTCCACGGTTGCCTGATAACTGGCGGTGATGGCGCAATCTGCGCCCGCGTTGAAATAATCGTAATGCACTTGTTGAATCGCCTCGGGGTGTTCGAGCAAAATTGTTGCCGACCACAGATCGTTCTTCAAGTCGTGCCCGCGCCGTTCCAACTCGGTGGCAAGCGCGCCGTCGATGACGAGAACGGGATGATGATGTAGGATGGTGTCAATAGGATTCATACAAGGATTTCAGTATAGTTGCGCTCGCCGTGTTTATATTGCGCATGAACCCTTGCGCCACTCGATCATTGCAAGGCGAATGCCACATGCGAAGGGTTCACCAATACCAGCGGCACATGCAGCGGGGTCATCTGCGGCAGGAACGGGTTTGAAATCTCCGCCTCGTACAGCGACATCCACGACACGCGCGACACTTCAAGGCTTTGCGACATTTCAGTCTGAGTCGAAATGCGAATCTTCCCCTTCATCAAAAACGTGCCCGCCATCACCACAATATCCTGCATCTGGCGGTTTATTTCCGAAGCGTCATAATCCAGCGGCTCATCGGATGGCGGCAGCGGATGGAACGCCGCCAACTCAGACACGGGAAAATAAATCTCCTCGAATGACATCATTTTGGCTGGGCTTCCGCCGAACACCAAAGTCTGCGGCTTCAACACATGGATATGTTTCGGCGCGCCATCGGTGCGCAACCAGATATTCACGCGCACGCTTTGCTTTGTCACCACATCCCCCCGAATGAACGACATGTTCGAATATAGCATCACAGGGGCCGATTTTTCATCGGGTCTTAAAATATACATGGCGCCTCCGAGTTTATTGGATTATACACTTGCCCGCCCCTCCAATCCCGGCGTATACTCGGATTGACCCTTATGGATGACCGCAACGGGCGACCCTCGCCTCTTTCCCCCATTGACATCTGCCTCGCCCTCCTCATCGGACTCGCTGCCCTCGCCTTATACATCCGCACCCTCGCGCCTTCGTTATTATGGGGAGATTCCGCCGAATTCCAGACTCTTTCCTACACCCTCGGCATGACTCACCACACGGGCTACGCGACTCAGATCATCTTCGGAAAAATCTTTACCCTGATTCCCATCAACGGCATCGCATGGCGCGTCAACTTGATGTCTGCGTTTTTCGGCGCGTTGGCGGTGGCAAACACGTTCCTCATCGTCCGCTTGTTGACTGGTTCACGCACCGCCGCGACTTCCGCCTCGCTCGTCCTCGCCCTCACCGACGGATTCTGGTGGCGCGCGCTCGTCGCCGAATCCTACGCTCCCGCCGCAGGGATGCTGGCAACGGTGTGGCTGTTATTTCTTTTGTGGAGAAGCACAGGTAAACCGCAATATCTTTTCTTGTCGGGTTTGGCAGGCGGATTAAGTTTAGGTATTCATAGTACGGTCGTGATGACAGGCGCGTCCGTGCTGGCAGTGATGGCGTTCACCGCCCGTAAACGCGCGGAGTGGTTCAGCGCGGCGGCGGGAGCGACCCTGGGCGTGGCGCTCTTCCTCGGATTCTTTTTCTTCCTCGATTACAACGACCCGCCTTCGAGCGTTCACAATGCGGTCTTCCGAGTCAACTTGAGCGCGGTGGGATTGACCGAAGACGAATACGATTCTGCTTGGGATCGTTTCAAGTTCATCTTCCCTGCCAACCGCGCATCGTCGTACTACTTCACCGCCACATCTACAGACATGCGCGATAGACTGATCGAATATGTTTCGTATTTTCCATGGTGGCAGTTGACTCTCACCATCATCGGAATCGTTTGGTTGTTTTTCGGCGGCAGATGGCGCGAGGGACTGTATCCACTGATTGCGTTCATTCTCATTTGGGGACTCGCTATCACGGTTTCATTTTCGATCTATCGCGAGTTTTATGTGCCGGCGGCGGTCGTCACGTCGGTGTGGTTCGGCGCGGGGGCAGGCGCGGCGCTGTCCGCGTGGGAGAGGTTGACGAAACTGAACCAGCCGTCCCTGCGAATGACGCGGGTTCTCATCTCCATCGTATTAATTATTTTGCCCATCTGGAATGCGCGGCAAGATTTGAGTCTCGCGATCCAAAAAGGTTTTACATCGTTCATCCGCGATAATCATATCTATCCCGTGTTCGCGCCTGATAAAGCCATCCGTGAGGCGAAACGAATTATCAACAATGTTGAAGACAACGCAATTGTTTTTACGAATTGGGATAAACTGTATTCGTACATATACACCGCGCAGATCGAGGAAGGCAAGATGGATATTTCTTTTCACGAGGTTCTCGATGAAGGAGATCAAATTTTGCCGACGACGCTGATGAAATACATTGACGCGAACATTGACACGCGCCCGATTTATTTTGCCATTGATGTTCCTGAACTTTCCGAGTTGTATCAAGTAACAAAAATTAACGACACGCTGTATCGAATCAATAGAAAATAACATGTTTAAGTTCTCGACGCAGTTGCACTGCGTCGAGTTTCGCGGCAGTGCAACTGCCACGAAATCTAGAATGCACAAAATGACACACAACAAACGCTGGGTTATCGCAAAGACCATCACGCAACAAGCCTCCGAAGCATTGACGGTTGTGCCGCCGATTTTGCGGCAGGTGTTGTTCAATCGCGGCATCGGCACGGAGGAGCAAGCGCGCGCGTTCGTTGCCGCGAAAACGTTGGCAGACACGAATCCGTTTCAGATGATCGGCATGCAAGCCGCGGTGGATCGAATTAATTTTGCGCTTGAACATCACGAACCCATCGCGGTGTATGGCGATTACGACGTGGACGGCGTGACCGCGACCGCCTTGCTCGTGGAAGCATTGCAAAAATTTGGAGCCGATGTTCGCGGCTACATCCCGAATCGATTCGAAGAGGGCTACGGACTCAACAAAGACGCGTTGGATTCGTTGAAAGCGGACGGCGTGAAGTTGGTCATCACCGTGGATTGCGGAATCCGCTCGCCAGACGAATCGCTTCACGCGCAGACCATCGGGCTGGACCTCATCATCAGCGACCACCACCACCCCGACGGCGAAAACCTGCCGCCCGCGTTTGCAGTCATCAATCCAAAACAACATGGCGATCCGTATCCCGATAAAGATTTAGCGGGAGTGGGTATTGCTTATAAAATTGTTGAGGCGCTAGCGCAAGAAAGAGGAAAGACGAAAGAAGACGAAATCTTTCCTCTTTCCTCTTTCCTCGATTTGGTCGCCTTGGGAACCGTCGCCGACCTCGCTCCCCTCGTCGGCGAGAATCGTTCACTCGTCCGCAATGGACTCAAACAACTGCGCGAAACGAAGCGGCAGGGATTATTTTCACTCGCGGGCGTGGCACAGATCAAAATTGACAAGATCACCGCAGGCAACATCGGATTCATGCTCGGTCCGCGTTTGAACGCGTCGGGGCGACTCGAGTCCGCGCTCGCGTCGTTTGAATTGCTCACCACCACCGACTTCATGCGCGCGGGTCAACTCGCGCAGCAACTCGATGTGCAGAACCGCCAGCGACAAACGATCACCAAGACGATGCAACAGCAAGCGGAAGAGATCGCCATGCAGGATGACCCCAATGCGTTTCTGTTATTTGCCGCGCATGAAAGTTTCAATTCGGGTGTGGTCGGCTTGGCATCATCGCGGCTTACGGAAAAGTATTATCGCCCGTCTGTTGTCGCGGCAAAGGGAGCCGAGGAAACGCGCGGCTCGTGCCGTTCGATCCCCGAATTCCACATCACCGACGCGCTCGATCAATGCAAAGACTTGCTCGTCCGTCATGGAGGTCACGCCGCGGCGGCTGGCTTCACGGTGAAAAATGAAAATTTGACCGAGTTGGTGGCGCGGCTCAAAACAATTGCAAAAGAAAAATTGGACGGGAAGGACCTGCGCCAAACACTATCCGCCGATATGGAAGTTTCCCTCGCGGATATGAACTTCGGCATTTTGAAACACATCGCGTTCCTCGAACCGACGGGTTACGGAAATCCCGACGCCATCTTTGTTTCGCGGAATGTGAAAGTGAAATCGTTTCGCGCGGTTGGTTCGGAGGGCAGGCACTTGAAACTCACACTCGAAGACGGTCCCGCGTTGAAATACGATGCGATCGGTTTCCGCATGGGCGACGTGGCAAAGTCACTGCCGCCGCGCGTGGATGTGATGTACACGCTCGAAGCAAACGAATACAACGGACGGGTATCTCTGCAATTGAATTTGAAAGATGTAAAAGAGGCGGGGGTGGCGGATTAGGGAGGATGTACACAGGTACATAGGTAAACAAGTAGACACGTTACGAGATACGGGATACAACCTGTGTACTTGTCTACGTGTGTACGTGTTTCCGTGTATACGTTCGCTCTCTACTTCGCCCTTAACTCTTCTTCCCGTTCAGGTATCGTAAACCGATTAATCGTTGTGTAATCCACAAACCAATTGAAATTGCGGTTCATCCACATCGTGAATGTCCACAGCCAGGGGATGATCCACATGGCGCGCGGGCGGCGCACGAGACTCACCACCGCGTCAGCAACTTGTTCAGCCGTGAGCAACATAAACTTGGGGGTTGTGGCTTTTGTTTTACGTTTGATGCCCGCGTGTGAACCAAATTCTGTTGAAACGCCGCCGGGGTAGACCATCGAAACGTCAATGCCCCATGGCTTCACTTCGCGGCGCAACGCTTCGGAGAATCCATGCACGGCGTGTTTGCATGCTGAATAGATTGTGTAAGTCGGCGTGCCGACAAGTCCCGCCATCGAACACATTTGAATGATGTGACCTGACCGCTGTTGGATCATCACCGGCAACGCCTGCCGCGTGGTCTGAACCACCCCCATCACATTGACATCGAATTGACCTTGAATATCTTTCACGGGATCGAGTTTCTCCAGCCAATCCAATCGCCCGAAACCTGCGTTGTTGACCAACACGTCAATGCGACCGAATTTTTCCAGCGTCTTTTGAATCAGTGATTGAATATCTTCGAGTTTGGAAAGGTCTGCCTGCACGACCAACACATCTGCTCCCGCGCCCATACCTTTGATCTCATTCGCCAACGCTTCGAGTTTATCCACGCGCCGCGCGGCGAGGACAACCCTCGACCCCTCGCGTCCAAACTGACGGGCGGTTGCCTCGCCAATCCCCGACGATGCCCCGGTCACGATCACAACTTTGCCCTTTGGATCCATGAGAGACTCCTGTGTCAATATGTCACCCTGAGGGAGCGCTCGCTGCGACCGAAGGGTCTCGCTCGACCTGATGGGGACGCTGAGTGGCGACCTGCGCCACTCAACATGATATTCGTTGAGAATTATCACATTACAAACTGATCAAGGTCCCCAGCGCGGCTGGTAATCGCAATAACTGTTGTTCGTCAACCGCCGCAAGTCTGTGCCGTTGGCGCGGATCACATAGATCTCGCATCCATGATCGTCGCCGTAATGATCGAAGTACGCGGTGAAGACCACCCACTGTCCGTCCGGTGAAATGGATGGTCCCTGGCTGTTGCCGCCCGTCGGCGTGAGCTGGCGCGTGTTCGACCCGTCCGCGCTCATGATGTAGACCTCGCGATTCCACGGCTCGCCGGAGTACGTGACGATGAACGTCCCATCGGACGACCAATCGCTTCTTCCGCGGATGGACGGCAGATTCGTGATCCTCTTGATCGCGCTTCCCTTCAGGCTGACCGTGAAGAGTTGAACGCCTCCATCGCGGTCGGAGGCGAACAGAATCGATTTCCCATCCGGTGACCAGGTCGGGTCCCAGCCCAACGCTTGCGGAACATTCGCGGGGTTATCGCCGTTTCGATCCATGACCCAGATTTGATTCTGTTGGGTGTTTGGGTTTCCGCGCATGAATACGATACTCTCGCCATTCGGCGAAACTTCAGGCGCGTTAGACACGCCGAGTCGGTCTGTCAGCCGATTTGTATTGCCCGCGGTGAGACTCAATTCATAAATCTCGTAGACATTTTTCTCGCGGAATGCCGAATACAACACGCTTCCCCCATCCGGTGAAAGGGACGCGTAAAAATGACGCGCGTTGTCGCTGGTCAATTGGCGGAATCCCGATCCGTCCGCGTTGATGATGCAGATCTGGTCGGAGGATTGAACTTTATTGACCTGGCATGTGAAGACGATCTTCCCGGTCAATTGATCGGAAGGCGACGGGGATGGAATCGAATTTTGAGGTAGCGCGGTAAACGTGGGAGTCGCAAAATTGAAATCAGGCGTTGCAATGGATTCGGTCGCGGGAGGAGGAGTAAAGTTGGAGGGCGTAGACGCTTGAAGAGTGGCAAACAGGTCTGCCGTCGGGGTTGAAGCGGCGGGGAGGTTACATCCAGAAAATAGAATGAATGTCATTGCGAAGGCGATAGCCCTCGCAGTCCCATGTTGTTTTTTATTCAACCTCTTCAAGAGTAAACTCCTCGCCCGATAAAATTTTCGCGCCGAAACTTCCGCAATAGGGGCAATGAATCTCTCCGCCTTCAGGATGATATTTTTGGAAGCATGCCATACACTGAACTTCGGCAGTGATGAAGCGGAAGCGCAATTCCGCCTGTTCAGCAAGCGTGCCTTTGCCGATCTCGCGCCAGTGTGATTGGATCAGATCGCGATCGAGTTCGGCGATCTCGCCGATGGCAATGTGAAGTGTTGTGATTTGCTTCGTGTTGGACTCGCTCGCGCGTTGAAGAGATTTTGCAAGGATGGATTGCGCGAGCTCGAATTCTTTTTGATGATTCAAAAAATTAATCCTCTTGTGCAAGTTTTGAACCACGGAGTCACGGAGACACTGAGAGAAAAAACGGGTCTCCCGTAATTAACGGGAAAGAGCTTCACCACGAAGGGCACAAAGTACACAAAGGCAAAAAAAGAGCCTAGATTCCTTGGGTTTTCCTTTGTGACCGTCGTGTCCTTTGTGTTTGAAAAAAAG
>NZ_DBNHEF010000017.1:0-2836 GCF_057138825.1 Candidatus Defluviilinea gracilis | reverse complement strand
CACAGCCCCACACGCAAATACCACCAATCCAATCACAATCACAACTCCCCAAACAATCAGATTAAACTCCTCTGTCACTTCTTGGTTGTCGGCTGTATCAAGGTCTCGTTTCATTTTCGCCTGCGCTTTGTCCCATTTTTTGTTATGGTTGATTATTTTCTTTGTCGCCGCCACTCGCTCGCGGGGATCGTCAATCGCGTGCATATTCGGGAGTTCCTCGTGCATGAGCGGGACAACCCTATCCGCGTACTCAGTGTGCGCGTCTGCGCGAATTTCTTCGCTCTTCTGAAACGGGTTTATTCGTACAATCAGCGCAACAATAACCAGCCAGAATCCCCAGCCAGCCAGTATCAGAGCCAGGGTTTGCGCTACTAAAATAATCGTTTGCATGGTCTCACCCTCGACTGATGTAGAGCGCGAACCAAATCGCAAGCAAGATGACGACCATAATCACAAAAACCTTTGTGTCTGTTTTCATTGTCTACTCCTTATAGGGTATGTTTTTTACATATCGTTTTTACGGATCAATCGAATTTCAATACCATAGATCGCTTCGACCATCTTGATTCTCAAATCCGCATCCTTCGTCATGCGTCCTTTCACGTCCTCGTAGACCTCTTCGCCGTTTTCGATATAGCGGAAATCCGCCGTGTACCTGCCGATCTTCTTTGGTTTTTTCGTCTTTAGATTCGTCGCCCATAAATCAAACTTCGGCTGGCACTCCAGTTCTCGGATCGTTCCCGCAGACTCCAGTAATTTCAATTGCAGGTAACGCTGAGACTCCAACTTGGATGCGAACCACCGCCCATCCAAAAATGTTCGCTTGGCGTGAAATTTATTCATCGCAAATGCTCCCGCTCAAATAATCGGCATTGACCCATCCCGTCATGCCGCTGTATTCAATTCGTACCCATCCGCCGACACACTCGCTCACGATCTCCACGCGCCAGCCCGCCAGCAGGTAGAACGAGGTTGTCTGGTACGTTACGGCTGGACCCGTCCGCACGTTCAAGGCTTCGGATGCGGTCACGATAGCAGTAGCGACCACCGCCGTACTCGTTGACGACGCCTCGGCGGTCTGCGTTGGATTTTCTGCCACTGGATTATTTGCCACTGCGGAGGAGTAGCAAGCGAGCGAGGCAAACGAGAGGATAAGCAGGAAGCGAATCATTTTGGATTTTCTGCCACGAGTTTATTTTGTGCCACGTTCTCTACAATGGCGTCAATGGATTGCCCATTTATTGCCACGTCCAGCGTGGCATCAATTCCGACAATATCATCCTCGCGCGTGCCAAACGCGACCAGCAGAACGTTTCTGCCGCTAGTCGGTTCTTTGAGGTTGATATACTTCAAGACTACTCCATTCGTCGAGCGCAATTCCTGCCACTCCCGTTTTTGCAGGGCGATCAGCATGGCGATTTCCTGCCCCGCTGGACTTAAGTTTGTATCCCGTCGTGGCACAAAATCCTTCGCATCTTTTTTGCCACTGTTTGTAGGTTGGGTCATGGTAGACATCCTCGATTGTTCCTAACGGCAGATAATTCCGTACTGAAATGTTGCCACGCTCATCATAGACGTTATTTCGATTCTTGCCACTCCCGCGCCGCAAGCGGGCGCGTACCGTCGTTGGATTATCTGCCACGAAGTCCAGCCGCCAGTGATTGCTCTTTGGGCGTCCGCGCCCGCGCTTTTCTGCCACGCTGGAATTCTTGCCACGAAACGCCTCTGTAAGCGTGGCAAGAATTCCGTCAATCGTTTCTGTGGCAGTAATTGTTTCAGGCTCATTTCCGCGCTTCTGTGTGTCAAATGGGGGTATTTCAGGGGCAATCGGCGGATTTACTGCCGACGCCCCTAAGAAGGGCGGTTTCCGTTGCCGCCCTTCTCTTCGACACGTTCGGCGGTTTGGGCATAGGACTGTTGGCGATTGAACGGCTTGCCCGCGCGATTGTCAATCGGGTCGAGAATATCGGGGATACCGTCACCGTCCATGTCGCGCATGACGTTCAAAATCCGCGCAATCACACGCGGGTCAACGTCCTGTTCAATCTCAACTTTGCGTTGTACCTCAGCGCGTTTTGCTTGCGCGATCTTGTTGGCGACTCCCAAGCGTTGCATCCCTCGGAATCCACGCGCCAGTATGCGGTTTGTCTTTTGGTTTTCGGAGATTTCCTCGTCAATGAAAAAATACCGACCCATCATGAACGCATGAGCGGCGAGAATGATAATCATGGAAATTACCAATCCTGCCTCGGTCAAGGCAATGCTGTCCAGCGTCAACGTCGCAGACGCCAAATTGATAAACGCCATGAATACTGCAACAACGATCACGGAGGATACCGCGATAATGCCGCCCCAAAACGCGGTCTTGCGTTGAGAGACAGACGCCAATGGACGGGTATATTGCTTCGTGTACAGGAACAACGGCACAACACCCGCAAGGAACACAAACGCGCCGTAGTACCAAAAGCCCGTGACTACCGCCACAGTGACAGCGCTTACGAAGTCAAGGATCACGAACACCGCCTCGGAAAAATACAGCGATGACCACAACTCCCAATTCGTCGGCTTCTTTTCAGGCTCTTTGTCGTCCAACGATTTCAAGATTTCTTCGGTTTCGTTTTTCATGTCGGCTATCCTTTCACTTTGGTTTCGATTGTGCGCCCCGCAAAACGGGCGATCTCGGCGGCGTTCAAGCCGTGTTCTTTGGCGATTTCTTCGGGCGTGAACATAATCAACTCGCGGAGGACAATCGCCTTGCCCTTGCGCTTCAAGAGCAATGTTTTGACCCGTCCCGCCTCGCGGTCTGTCAATGGGGTTGTCAGATAGTCGTTTTCTT
>NZ_DBNHEF010000016.1:0-1635 GCF_057138825.1 Candidatus Defluviilinea gracilis | reverse complement strand
GGACATAGCGATACTGGATGCGGCGATGGGTCAGCCGATGACCAAAGACGGGATACCCGCACAGACGGTACTTTCCTCCACGCGGCAGTATATCAACGGCACAATGCAGGAGATTCTTAAACGTGCGGCGGAAAAATCATTTGGTGTTTACGAATGGTGCTATCGTGAAAATTTAGAGCCGCACGGCTGGCTGTCGGCGGCGGAGGTAGAGCGCAAGCGCAACGAGATCACAGATGCGATGTGGCAGACGGAATACGAGAACCAAGAGCCGAACCCGTCCAGCCGCGCGATACAACCCGACGCGATTGACAAACTGTTTGACAAATCTCTCGGCGTATTTGAGGGGCAGGCAAATGAGTACATCGAAATCGAGCCGCCTGTTTCGAGCGGCACATACGCGCACGGCGCAGACTGGGCGCGAAAGAATGACTGGACGATTATCCCAACCTTTCGTTGCGATGTGCGTCCTGTGCGTTGTGTGGCATGGGAGCGCACAGGACGGGTGGACTGGCATGTGATGATAGACAAATTGGATAAGCGCATGGATCGGTACGGCGGGTCTGCGGCGCATGACGGTACGGGTTTGGGTGATGTGGTCAAGGATATTGTCAAACATCCCGCGAAGGCGTTCATCATGGCAGGGCGGGCGCGCGCCGACCTGTTAAGCGAATATATTACAGCATGTGAAAAGGGCGATGTGGTGTATCCGTTTATCCGTTGGGCGTATGACGAACATCGTTTTGCTAGTCAGGAGGACGTATTTTCCAGCGGCGAGAAACATCATTTACCCGACACGATCAGCGCGGGCGCGTTAGGCTGGCATGTGGCGTATCAGCGTAATCAATGGGATACCATCGGTTAGGAGCGTGGAAGATGCAAAATAAATTCTATTTTATGGATGAAAAGAAAGGCGTTTCGTTGGTCGGCGACGAAGGCTGGGCGAATCTAGGCACAACATCGAACGCGACGCAGGATGAGCAGTTTGCGCGGGTTGCCGCCGCGTTTCGCGCATATCATATCAAAGCCAATACAGTCGGCGGGATGCCGTTCACGCTGTATAAAGGCGAAGATGAATTTGACAACTCCTCGACATGGCAAAACAAGGTCGGCTTTTTGCCGAACCCGTCCGATCTGTTTCGTATCAATACACTGTCGCTCATTGCCACGAATACCGCCTATAACCTCCGCACAAAAGATGCGCTTGGGTACAAGACGAAGGGGCTATACCCAGCCGTCGCGTATTCGTTCACGATCAACACGAATCCACGAACGGGGGACGCAGAAAGCATCACGCGCAAGGTTGGACAGCAGTCCGAAAAGTTTACGATGGACGACCCGCGCCTTGTGCGTTTATGGCGGCTGGATCACACCACCGAGGTACTGCCGTCGAAGAACACGGAGGCGCAGGCGATTATGAGTTCGGCAGGGCAAATATTGTATGCCGACCAATGGATACAACATTTCTACCGAAGCGGCGGCATTGCGCCGACATTGATAGCAATGAAGGGCTTGATAGACAACACCCAAAAAGAAGAAAAGGAAAAGTCATGGAGTGATTGGTTATTAGGCGTCGGACGTTCATGGTTGCGTCGCGCGCGGATATACAATGCCGAGGCGATGGAGGTTAAACAGTTG
>NZ_DBNHEF010000015.1:0-11357 GCF_057138825.1 Candidatus Defluviilinea gracilis | reverse complement strand
GCAAAAACGGACTGGCAATCATCCTGAGCAAGCGCAGTGGAGTTGACCGCTCCATCTCTGACAAGTTCAGTGTTCTTCATGCGCGCCTGACCGAGTTGATCACATACGCGCGCGACGGCGCGATCAGCGGCGGAACGGCGTACGAGTTGCATGAGTTACACCAAGTGTTATTCAATACAGAGATTCCACCTGACGCGAAAGCCAAAGAGGCGATTCGAATTGTTGAGCGGAAGCGCGAGTCGGGTAGTGATCAGCAAGTCAATGAGCAAGTCAAAGCAAGCTTTGCAGGTTGGATCCAAACCATCTCGCTTGATGAACTTGCCCGCGAAATGATTGTTGCCAAGGAACTAGCAGGGATAGAGGGGGAGGCGCAATGAGTGAATGGTTGGTAATCCCGCGTGACCCTTTGATTTTTCGAGATGGCAAGCCCTTCGTTGCAACGCCTGGCGAGCGGGCAGATTCTCTACCGTTCCCATTTCCATCTACGGTGATTGGGGCGGTGCGGACACGGGCAGGAACGGATGCTTCCAATGGCAAATTTGATGCAACCAAATTGAATAGATTGTTGGAAAACTCCATCCATGGACCGGTGCTGGTTGAATTAGATGCAAATGAAGCCATTGTGGAGAGATACTTCCCCGCCCCTGCGGACGCTTTGGTGGTTGAGACGAGTGATAAGGGCATCGTGCTACGATATGCTCTTGCGCCGATTCGAGTATCTACTAACTCAACCGATTTGGGAGTGTCGCACTTGGTTGGGCGTGATCCACAGATCAAAGATAAGCCGTATTACAAAACCCCACGCTTATGGACGTGGCCAACGATGAAAGAATGGTTACACAACGGGGTGGATGATGGACCGTTCGACGCGAAAACTTTAGGTATGGAGGAACTGCCGCGCGATCATCGCACACACGTCAGCATCCAACCGGATACACATGCTTCCCGAGAGGGCGCTTTGTTTCAAACCAGCGGCATGGAATTCACCACCGAGAACGCGTCTTCGCTTGCAATCGCATTGACTTCGGATGCTGGGTTACAAGCCGGCGTGGACTTTTTGGGCGGTGAGCGGCGGATTGTACAATGGTGGGCAACTTCAAATGTGTTCGCAGATGCCACCTGCCCTGAGGATATTGTGCAGAAGATCAGCGAAGACAAGAGTTGCCGACTAATCCTTGCGACCCCGGCGTATTTTGCCAACGGACATCTTCCGAGTTACCTGACCAGCCAATTTGGAGCAACCGTGGTGGCATCAGCGGTGCCGCGTTATCAGACTATCTCTGGGTGGGATTACTCGAAACCAAATGGTGGTGAGCCAAAGCCTACCCGCCGACTGGCGCCTGCCGGGAGTGTGTATTTTCTAGACCTGACTCAGGTAACGGATTTGCAGGATTTCATAAAACGCGTGTGGTTGAATAATATCAGTGATGATGTACAGGCGTGCCGCGATGGTTTTGGGCTGGCGTTGCTTGGCACGTGGAAGAATATGGAGGTGAACGGATGAGCAGGAAACTTCCAGAGAAGAACCCGCCGGTGGTGAACAAAGAAGTTCAAAAGCCCGGCTGGGTGATAGAGATTCGGAAATACAAGGTAATTACCCCCCTGTTTGGCGGCGGTGAGGAACCTCAACGACCGGATTCGCTGACCACGATCCGCGCGACCGAAGTGCGCGGGCATTTGCGCTTTTGGTGGCGTGCTACGCGCGGAGGCGGCTTCGACGGAAATCTGGCGGCTATGAAGAAGCGCGAGGAAGAGATTTGGGGTTCACCCGCTGAAGAGAATAAGCCGGGACCTTCCAAAGTGCACGTGAGGGTTGTCAGCGCGCATCGAGGCAAGGCAAGCGGCAATGATGTTGGGCAACCCGGCTCCGCATGGAGTTATGTGGCTTTTCCTTTACGCGAGGATGAGTTGCCGGTTTATGAAGATGCCTCTTTTGAGTTGGAAATCAAGTATAAGAATGTTGACAATATTAATGACGACGTTGAGGCGGCTTTGTGGGCATGGGAAACCTTTGGCGGTATCGGTGGACGCACACGGCGGGGGTTTGGAGCGTTGCAGTGTGAGGCAAAAAAAGACTCTGCCGATGGGTCGTGGCAGAAAATTGACCCCCCGGCAAGGAATCAGGTTGACAAAAACTTCTTCACAAAACATCTTTTGGCAGACGGTGTGTGGCACCCGGGCGTCCCTCATTTGACAACGAATTCTCGTATGAAATGGGTAACAAAGACAGACAATGCCAGCGAGGTTTGGGAGAGTCTTTTCACTGCATTAAAAGAGTTTCGACAAAAACGATACAAAGGCGAGTTTGGATTGAGTCAGTGGCCTGAAGCGAATGAAATCAGGCGATTGTTTAATAAGGAAATTAATACCCCTGAAAATATATCTGGCTACAAACATGTTGAAAACAGGTTTCCACGCGCCAAGTTTGGATTACCGATTCAATACAACATGCATCACGATGAAGATCTTCCGGAGGATATTAAACTCCAAGGTATTCTGATTGATGATAAAAAATCCATAGACCGTCTTGCAAGCCCGTTGATTCTGCGCCCGATTGCATGTTCCGATGGAGCTGTGGGACTTGCCGCTATTCTGGAATGGGAGACCGTTGAGTCGAGTGAAATGTACACGCCGCCAGGCGGATTGGTTTTGAGTGGCGTGCCGAATCATCCTTCTGTAGTAAGTGATGTGCTGGAGAGCGAAGTTGCATATATTCCGCCACTGGGCAGCCATACCGATGTCTTACAAGCCTTTCTCGACTCGTTGAAATAGGAGGAACCAAACATGGATGCGAAACTGTTAGTTGTTCAGGCGATCTCGCCATTACACGCAGGGACCGGGCAGGGCGTTGGAGTGATTGACTTACCCATCGCGCGCGAAAAAGCAACCGGTATTCCGTTCTTGCCGGGTTCGACGCTCAAGGGCGTGTTTCGGGACGCAGGCACAGACTCTTCAATGCGGACAAAAGTTTTCGGACCAGACACCGGCAATGCAGAGTTGCACGCTGGGGCTGTGACCTTCAGTGATGCGCGGTTGTTGTTATTGCCCGTGCGCAGTTTGCATGGTGTATTCGCATGGGTGACATCGCCGCTGCTCTTACACCGATTGAAACGAGACGCCGCAAACACACCCGCGCCGCTTGCTTTCAACATCCCTGCGCCTGCGGATGGAGAGTGTTTTGTAAGTAATGACGGAGAAGGATTGAGTATGGAGATCGATAGAGACAAGAAGAAAAGTGCGGTGGTACTTGAAGACTTGGCGTTGAAATTTAAGCGGAAAGCAGAAGTGACAGCTTGGGCGGGCTGGTTTGGGCAAACGCTCTTCGTGCAAGATACGGATATGCAAAACGCATTGAAAGCACGGTTATGCATTGTTTCGGATAATGTGTTGAATTTTCTGTTGGAAACAGCGACGGAGATCACTGCCCGCATACAGATAGATGACGACAAAAAAACTGTCAAGGAACATATGTTATGGTACGAAGAAGCGTTGCCCACGGAAACCGTGATGGTCAGTTTGGTGGTCGCGGCGAACGTGGACAAAAGCAATGCCAGAACGGCGGATGTGTTCGCCGAGGTGAAGAGACTTTCTGATAACAAAACCCTGCAATTTGGCGGCAAGGCGACTGTGGGGCGCGGCTTGTGTAACGCCACATTGTTGGGGTAGGAGGCAGTAATGAGGACTCTCGAACAGGAAGTGGCAGAGAAGGTGTACAGGAAAGTATCGCTTTTTGGGGAGAACCAGCCGCAAGGGAGCGCGAAGCGGAATCAATATGGGGCGATGGCGCATTCCCTGCCGATCCTCATCCGCACGGCAGGGTTGGCGGAGGCGTTGGCGTTCGTCCAAAGCCGCGGCAAGGAAGGAAGTACCGCGCTTCTTGAGGATCTAGGGCAGGTAGTTCTCGATAAGAGCGCAGACGATTTTGCCGTACAAAGCCGCGATGTGGAGTTGCAGGAATACATGTACCTCACCCACCGCTCGTTGCAGGCGTTGAAATGGTTCAAGCGTTTTGCGCAAACAATTCTGGACGTTCCTGCCACACAAGATGACGGAGGCGCGCGATGATACAGTTTCGCCGTGACAGTTTGACGAAGATCGCCCAGCCGCCTGCAGAGGCACACGCCGGGCTGTGGTTGGATAAGTTTTTCCCGGGCGACGATGCGCAAACCGCCAAAGCCGAGCATGTGAAGCAAGTGACCAAGGTTTCCATTCCGGAGGCATATACAACTTTCTTTCGACGTTGGAACCAAACGCTGACTAGCTTGGGCGCGGATTGCCGCCCGTTTCGAACGGAGGGCAGGTTGGCGGTGAATTTGGGCGCGGAGGGTGTGCTCGAAACTTCGATCGCTTTACACCGCACGTATGGAATGCCATATATTCCGGGGAGCGCGTTGAAAGGGTTGGCGGCGCATTTTGTGACTGAGTATTTCAAGGACGACCCGGTTTGGGATGTGGAAACGCGCCGTTACCTGTTCGGTGATACGACCAGCGCGGGGTACGTTACTTTTTATGACGCGTTGTATATGCCGGGTACCGGCAAAGGACTTGTGCCGGATATAATCACGGTTCACCACCCAGAGTATTATCAGGGCGCCAAGCCGATATATTCGCAAACGCTGGAACTGGCTCCGCCCGCCGATTGGGACAGCCCAACGCCCATTCCATTCATCACAGTCAATGGAACGTTTCTGCTCGCGCTTTCAGGACCGAGCGATTGGGTAAAGGCGGCGTTCGAGGTTTTGGAACTGGCGCTGGTGCGCGAGGGCGTGGGCGCGAAGACTTCGAGTGGATATGGCAGGATGGAAGAGGCTGAGATAAAAATCGAATATAAGACTTTCAAGGACGCGAGCGAAATACACATTGGCGATTACTTTCGCGGCGCAGTTTCCGAGGTGGAGGCAAAAGGTATTAACCTCTCGATTCCCGAGTTGAACCCGGATGATGCGCAAGCCTATGTGGCAGTGGATCACCCGGGGCGGTATCAAGAGGGCGCTGTGGTTCGATGTAAAGTGGTTGATATTCAGACGATCGGCACGTATTTACGCGTGATTTGTGAACTAGCCAAAGCCAAATGACCTCCTACCTCGCCAACGCCTTCTCGCTCAATATGCTGAGCGTTGGCGCAGAGGGGATGCGCGTGGACATTCAACTTGTTCTCCCAGCCGAGATACCAGCCGAGACTGTCAGTATCATTGGTCATGCGGATATGGCGGCAATCGTATCGAGCGTGCTTAAACGTCCGGTGGAGGTTAATCGAGAATCGGTGCTGTTGCAGAAGGATGATGTTTTATTCGTGGCTCAGTATCACGGCCCGCGCCTGCCCGCCGGGGCAACCACCTTGTCCGCAGGTGGAAGGATTGAGTTTTACCGCATTACCTGTCATACAAAATAGATTTCCGTTATGAATACGAAGGAGAGTTTCGAATGGATTGGTTGAATATGAGCAGTATTGCTGATTACGTCGGGATTCTCGCCGCGCTCATCGGAGTTTGGACGTGGATGAATACCCGCCGCATCCGCGAGGATGAACAACGCGAACAAAATCGTCTGAACGAGAAAGTGAAACTTATTTTGAAATCAAAAGACGACAAGGAGTTCATTCGCTTGCCAGGCGAAATGCGGCGGGAAGAAGTTACCCGCGCGGAGGTGCTTGGCTGGGTGGGTATGTTGCCGATGGTGGAAGAAAAGAAAGGCAAGCGATTTGATATCGCCTATACAAACTCAGCCGAATTCCTGAGCCAGTTGAGTGAGGTTCAAACCGGTAACGGAGACGTTACTTTCGAAATCGAATGCACACCGGAAGAATTCCGCCAATTTGCCGTGAAGATAACAAAAACAAAAAAGAAAAAAGGTTCCGCATGATAAAGCAAGTTCTCGGCGCCATGATATTACTTCATCGCCTCACCCCAACGAACATGAGGCTACTCGACCAGCGGCTCCTCGCAATGACAGAATAATATGCTCCTCTCCTCCGTCATTCACTTGAAAGCGTTGGAAAGCGGTTCCATTCCTCAATACATGGGGGCGGCGATACGGTCGGAATTTCTCACGTGGATGGGGATCTCGGATGCGGAAGAACCGCATTCCGCCGATGAACCGCGCGAAGAAACAGAAATGCACGGGGGGAATCAGTTGCGCCCGTATACGGTATCCGATTTGCAGGGGGTGTCCAACGCCCAAAAGGGATTCAATCGAATCGAAGCCGGGCAACGCGCGTGGTTTCGCGTGACCACCTTGAATGAAGAACAATCGCAGAAATTCCAGAATGCTGTTCTGCCAACTGTCGTAGATCGGGTTTTCCAGTTAGACAGGGTCAAGTTTCAGGTCACAAACGCGGCGGAGGCGGGAAAACACCCCGGCGCGCGAGCAACGTCGTATCAGGCGTTGGTGGATAAATACCTCAAATCAGACTCTCCGGTATCAGACACACTGAACATCGAATTCAAATCGCTGACCACATTCCACGCTGGGGATTTTTATTTACCCCTGCCCGTTCCAAAATTGATCCTGAGATCGTGGCTCATGCGCTGGAATCGCTTTTCCTCTGCGATCTTGCCCTTCGAGGCAAGGGATATTCGGGAGGCAAACTTTGCCTTGAGCCAACATGATATTCAAACCGATACCGTCGAATACCGGGGTATCTCATGGATCGGCTTCAAGGGGAAATGCGCGTTTCGTATTTTCGCAAGAGAGGCATACTGGGCGCGCTTGTGCAACCTTCTGGCGGAGTTTTCGTTCTATTGCGGCACTGGTCATAAGACCACATATGGATTGGGACAGACATGGCGCGCCTAATGTCATTGCGAGGCGGCGCTCTTCCGCCGTGGCAATCTGCTGTGATGAGGAGATTGCTTCGGTCGCCGCGCTCCCTCGCAACGACATATAAAACATGAAATGGATCGAACGCATCCTCGAGACTGAAAACCTGCGGCGCGCCTGGGAGGAGGTGCGGGCAAAGAAGGGCGCGGCAGGTATAGATCGCGTGAGCATTAAACGCTGGGAGCGGAATTTCGAGGAAAGACTCGATACGCTTGCCGCGGAAGCGCGCGCCAACACATACCGCGCTCGCAAACTGAAACAGTTCCACATCCCGAAGAAAGACGGGACGCTTCGCACCATTTCCATCCTCACCGTGACCGACCGTGTTTTACAGCGGGCTGTCTTACGCCTCGTGGACGATGTGTTCGACCGCGAGTTTATGGATTGCAGTTTCGGCTACCGCCCCGGACGCGGCGTGCGTGATGCGGTCCCGGCGATCCTCGCGCACCGCGAGGCGGGCAGGCAATGGGTGTTGGACGCGGATATTGACAATTGCTTCCCCAGCCTGAAACATTTTTTGATCTTGCGGCATTTTCAGCAGAAGGTGGACGACTCAATGGTTTCAGGTCTGATCAAGCAGTGGATGGCGCAGGGACAATCTGTGCCCGGTGTGGGAATTTCGCTTGGCGCGGTGATCTCGCCCCTGCTGTGCAATATTGTATTGCACCAATTGGATACGAGGCTGATGGAGGCGGGGTATGCGCCCGTGCGGTATGCCGATGATTTTTGCGTGTTTTGCAAGACGAAAGCGCAGGCAGAAAAAGCCATGAAGCGCACGGCGTTCATCTTGAAAAAACTGCATCTCATTCTCGAGCCGAACAAGACCCGCATCAGTCACTTCGACGAGGGGTTCGATTTTCTCGGCGTGCATTTCGAGCGCGATACGTATAGTTTCGAGGCGGCGGAGAAACGGATCGAAGTGAAAGGAGCGTTCGACGCTGAATTGTTCCATGATTATGCCGCGCCGCAGGGGTATGGCTAATGTCATTGCGAGCCGCCGCTCTTGTTCTTTGGCGGCGTGGCAATCTGCTTGCTTGTTCAAGGAGATTGCTTCACTTTGTTCACAATGACAGACGAGCGAGGAGACTGCTTCGCTAGCGCTTCGCAGTGACATAAAATGCCCACTCTCTACGTGACCGAGCCCGGCGCTCGGATCGAAAAAGAGTACAAACGCATCCTCGTGATGAGCAGGGATGAGGAGGTGTTGTTCAGCGCGCCGCTGGCGCATGTGACCGACGTGGTGATTGTGGGCAGTGTGGGCATCACTACTCAAGCGATGGTTTCATTGCTGGGCGCAGGCGTTTCGTTCTCGATCATCAGCCGTGCGGGGAAACTGCTCGGCAGGCTCATGCCGCCCAGCGAGGGAAATATCTTCTTACGACATACACAATATCGCCGGTCGGAGGCGGCGGCGTTTTGTTTTGACATTGCGCGCGCCATCGTGTTGGGGAAATTGAAGAACGAGCGGGTGTTGGCGCGCCGGCTGGGGAGGGCAGACCCAGCCGTCCCGTTGAGGGGAATCGAGCGCATTACGAGTTGCATCAAGCAAGCCGAGAACGAATCCGATCTGGATCGTTTACGCGGACAGGAGGGCATCGGCGCGAAAGCCTATTTCGAAATCTTCCGCGCCGCGCTCAACGAAGATTGGAGTTTTCCGAAACGCACGCGCCGCCCGCCTGCCGACCCTGCCAACGCGTTGTTGAGTTTGGGTTACAGCCTGCTCACACAAAATATGATGACCGCGCTCGAGATCGTGGGGCTCGACCCCTACGACGGTTTTTTTCACGCCGACGTGTACGGACGCCCCGCGCTGGCGTTGGATCTGGTGGAGGAGTTCCGAAGCGTGATCGTGGATTCGACGGTGCTGACCGTGATCAACAAACGCATCCTTTCGCCCGATGATTTTGAACCGGCCGAGGCAGGCGGAGTGAGCCTGAAACAACACGCCTTGAAGAAATTTCTCGCGCAATATAACGCGCGCTTGCAAACTTCGGTCGTTCATCCGCTGGCGGGGCGCGCCATTACGTATCAGAAATGCTTTGAGGTGCAAGTGCGCCAACTGCGCCATGTGATCGAAGGGAAAGAGAAAGCCTATGTGCCGTTTTTAACGAGGTAAAAACCTGACAGGTTTCCGCGAATCCATCCTCAACGCGAATCCGTGTCCGCGCATAGGTTGTGGTAAACACGAGTCGCGCTTAAAACCTGTCAGGTTTCATTTTGAAAGGTGTATAATGCCAACACAATTCATTCTCATTGTCTACGATATCTCGAACGACAAACGCAGGACAAAATTGCACAATGTATTGCTCGATTACGGCACGCCCGTGCAGTACTCGGTCTTCGAGTGCCATCTCGACGCGAAGAACCTTTCCAAAATGAAGCAGGCGATTACCCGTGTGATCCGTAAGCGTAAAGATAACGTGCGGTATTACTACTTGTGCGCCGATTGTGAAAAACGGATCGAATCCTCCCGCCCTCATGAGGTTTCCAAATCGTTGCCGCAGGAAACGATGGTGGTGTGAGCGCCGAAAAAACGAGCGCCAAGGGGGGCGCAATGGGCTTTGGCGATGCTCGGAAAGTGCGCCTAACCAATGGCAACCTGTGGCGCAATCGGTTACACATTTGAAGCCACTTGTCAGCCCTGACCCGCAAGAACCGAGCATCCATGCTTACCGAAACGCACTATGCGATGCTCGGAAATGAGATATACAGCCAAAACGGTGTTTTTCTTGAAGAAGATTGATCTTAACCTTAATCTTTTTGAAGGCAGAAAACAGAATTGAAAGTTGGGCAAGAGTAAGAAATAAAAAATCCCTCAATGAGGGACTGAAACAGTCGGCTATAACAACCGCCTGCTCAGCTTTTGCTTGCGGCACTTTGTAAGAAATAAAAAATCCCTCAATGAGGGACTGAAACCTGTGGCACAAGCGGACAAGACCATTCCGAAAACAATCAGAATGGTAAGAAATAAAAAATCCCTCAATGAGGGACTGAAACCCGATGGCTGCCATGATGCGGCGAAGCAATGGGCTGCGTAAGAAATAAAAAATCCCTCAATGAGGGACTGAAACTATGCAAGAAATCCAGAACCATCGTTGCGCCAAGCGCCAAGTAAGAAATAAAAAATCCCTCAATGAGGGACTGAAACCGTGGATCGTGGGCTTGCGCCAGTTACCGCTGAGCCGTAAGAAATAAAAAATCCCTCAATGAGGGACTGAAACTTGATCCCAAACGGCTTGAACGGTTCCTTCACTTTCAAAGTAAGAAATAAAAAATCCCTCAATGAGGGACTGAAACTTACTACCCTGGGATAGTCCTCTATGCATTCTGCACGATGTAAGAAATAAAAAATCCCTCAATGAGGGACTGAAACGTCCATGATGAAACCGTGTGGAGCGATTCACCCTCGTAAGAAATAAAAAATCCCTCAATGAGGGACTGAAACCTCGGCAACATCGGGGTCCGCTTGGGCAACGATCTCGGGTAAGAAATAAAAAATCCCTCAATGAGGGACTGAAACGCCGCCAGCGAGGCGATACATCATGTACCCTCCAAGCGCTCCAAGTAAGAAATAAAAAATCCCTCAATGAGGGACTGAAACGGCGATCAGAGCGGGAAGCGCGTTCTTGAACGCAAGTAAGAAATAAAAAATCCCTCAATGAGGGACTGAAACAGATCACTGACACGGGCATTGACGCCATCCTGAATCAGGTTGTAAGAAATAAAAAATCCCTCAATGAGGGACTGAAACCGGTTAAGGCAAGCCGGGTAGGGTCATTCGGGTTGGGTAAGAAATAAAAAATCCCTCAATGAGGGACTGAAACGCATCGTGACATAGGTGTTGTTGTTGTCGGGCTCATGTAAGAAATAAAAAATCCCTCAATGAGGGACTGAAACCACTGTCGACGCCGACCCACAGGCCATCTGCCACTTTGGTAAGAAATAAAAAATCCCTCAATGAGGGACTGAAACAATCTGAGTAGCATCCTCAACTGTCTCAACGTACGGTTGTGTAAGAAATAAAAAATCCCTCAATGAGGGACTGAAACATGCACCAGCGCTTGTCCAAGTGCACAAGGCACTCGCCGTCGGTAAGAAATAAAAAATCCCTCAATGAGGGACTGAAACATTTTCGGGCTTAGCGAAGTATTCCTCAAGGTGTGTGGTAAGAAATAAAAAATCCCTCAATGAGGGACTGAAACTCAGCTCCTGGGACTTCGGGCGGTGCATTCGCAACAAGTAAGAAATAAAAAATCCCTCAATGAGGGACTGAAACGTTCCAACCCTGCCTTGGTTGTCCCAAAGATTGCCCAGGTAAGAAATAAAAAATCCCTCAATGAGGGACTGAAACGTAACGGTTGAAATATCGACGGTAGGCATAGCAGTTGTAAGAAATAAAAAATCCCTCAATGAGGGACTGAAACACTTCCTCGCTTTCGCTTCCTGTGCCGATTGTTACGAATTCGCCAGTAAGAAATAAAAAATCCCTCAATGAGGGACTGAAACTGATCGATTTTTTTTCTTTCAATTTACACGTA
>NZ_DBNHEF010000014.1:0-32377 GCF_057138825.1 Candidatus Defluviilinea gracilis | reverse complement strand
GGAGAAAGGTCAGGTCGAGGAGCAGGGTAAGAATCCCGAAGAGGATGAAGTGTCCCGCTTTATCGCCATAGGGAATCGAGTTGATGAATCCGAGGATGCCAAGATTCCCAGTGTCTGCAAGAATGATGATGAGGGCGATGAAGAGCGCGAAAAGAATCGCAAGCCATTTCATATGAAAAAAGAGACGCCTTAGGGCGTCTCTGCGTTTGCCTTTTCCATTTTCGATTCGCGCCGCGCCTTCCACCACTCGACAAACATTGGAACGACGGACATCAGAACGATGACGATGATGACCAGTTCAAAGTGCTTTTGCACAAATTCGAGTCTGCCAAAGAAGTAACCGAGCAAGGTGAATAGCAGAACCCAAGTTATACCGCCCACGATGTTGTACGTGGCGAAATAAGCATACGACATTTTTCCGACGCCCGCGACGAACGGCGCAAATGTGCGGACGATGGGAACAAAGCGCGCAAGGAAGATCGCTTTGCCGCCATGTTTTTCAAAAAAGGCGTGGGTCTTTTCGATGTATTCCTTTTTGATCCATTTGATGCTGTATGCGCGCTCGCCGAGATAATGACCGATGGAATAGTTCACCGCGTCTCCCAACACTGCCGCGATGATCAGCAAAACGATCAAGCCCCAAACGTTCAGCAAGCCGTCTGCCGCGAAGGCGCCCGCCGCGAACAACAACGAATCGCCGGGCAGGAACGGCATGACGACCAAGCCTGTCTCGATGAAGATCACCGCGAACAGGATGCCGTGCGTCCAGACGCCGTAATCCATGATGATGTTTCTCAAGTGATCGTCAATGTGCAGGATGAAGTCAATTAAAAATTTTATTTGTTCCATGGCGCTTTCTTTTCAGATATAAACTTCGGAAGTCTATATTCGACTTCCGAAGTTTTGGGTATTCAACAGGCGCAGATTATACCGTGCTTTCCTCTTTCGGCTCGATTCGGCTGAGCCAGTCTCCGATCACAAGAATGATAATGCTTCCCAACGAAGACATACCTATATTAAGCGAACCAAGAGGGAACAATACCCATCCCTGCCACAGACCAACGAGATGACCTGCGGCGAAACCGAGAACGCTCAAGCCGAGATACAACATGAACCGCCAAAAACCTCCGCCGCGAATCAAATGATAAAGCGAGCCGAGGAGCACGGCGATGAGGAGGGCGAAGAGGAGGGAGGGGATAGTCATGGATCGGGAAAGAGAAGAGATTGGAGACTGGAGATTAGAGATCGGAGAATTAGAGAATTAGAGAATTAGAGAATTAGAGAATTTTCGCTCCGTGTTTACCTATCTACGTGTTTCCTTGTTTACTCTCTACGGTTTCAAATACTTCGCAAAGAAATCGGTGATCGCATTGTAGCAGGTCACGCGGTTCTCGTATTTCAAGACGTCGTGACCTTCATCTTCAAAGACGAGCAGTTCGATATCTTTGCCTTTGGACTTTAACTCGCGCACGAGGTCTTCGGATTCGGCGGCGACCACACGCGGATCGTTGCGTCCTTGAATGACGAGCATCGGCGCGGACATGTTGTGCAGATGCGTCTTCGGCGAACGGTCAACGAGGAAGGCGCGTTCGTCCGCTTTTTCGGGGTCGCCCAACGCGATCTTATAATAGGGCTTCCATGTCGCGGGGATTCGTTCCGAGAACGTCAACAAGTCATACGGACCGAACATATCGCATGAGGCTTTCCACAAGTCGGGATGCAGTCCCGCCTGCATCAACGTCATGTAGCCGCCATACGAGCGACCAACTACCGCCGCGCGGGAAACATCCAGCCGTTTATCTTTTGGCAATACCTTCGTCATCGCATACGCATGATCGAGGCGATCCTGCCCGCCCCAGTCGCGGTCAACGTGTTTGGTGTAGGAGAGTCCATAACCCGTGGAACCGCGCACGTTCGGCACAAAGACCGCAAATCCGCGCAATGTGAGATATTGGATCAACGGCATTGAGAACCACGCAAAGTCGGGGCGTTCTTGTCCCTGCGGACCGCCGTGAATGTAATAGACAACGGGCCGCGCGCCCTTGAAGCCGAGTCCCTTGGCGGGGAGATAAAGCCGCGCGGAGGTGCGCAGTCCGTCGTGCGAGAGGAACGAAGCGTCCTCCCCTTTTGAAAGAAGCGAGTCGGGAATCCCAAGAATCTTTTCGCTGGTATGCTTTGTAACCACATTCCGTTTTTTGCCGCTGACCGTGTAGAGCTGTGTCGGCGATGTGGCGGTTGAGAATGAGAAGGTGAACGAGTCCGCTTTGGAGTCGTAGTGAACGCGCTCGAGCATTCCGCCGTCGAGCGGTTTCGCGCCGACCAAAACATGCGCGAGGGTCATCAATCTTTTCTTTTCATCGAACACGCCTTCATACACCCACGAACAGCCGTCAATGTTGAACTGAAGCAAATAGCGATCTTTGCCAAGATGCGCGACTTCGACAAGTTCGCCAACGCCTTTGTGTTTTACCCCTTTCAATTGCACGCGCTCAAGCTCGCCTGGTTTTGAAAGATCGAGATAGCCGAGACTGTATGTGTCTTCAAAAACCGAAGAGACAACCACCGCGCCTTTTTCACTTGGAGAGAACACTGCAGAGCCGAGTCCGTTGAGCGGAACGTTCTCGCCTTCGGCGCGATCTTCCATCATTTTTCCGTAGAGAGTTTTTTGTTTGCCCTTTTCCCATAAACGAAACACACTATCGCCGACCTCATACCCTGTGCCGAGCAATAACTTGTTGTGATCTTTGCTATGCGCGCCGACGCCCAAGCCAAATGGATACTCAGCGATCTTGGTCAACTTGCCTGTCTTCAAATCGCCGCGATAAGTTTCGATCAAGGCAATGTCACGCCGTTCCGCGCCCAAGTACACAAATCCCTTTTCCGCATCGCATTCGCCTAAATGAACGCGATACGATGCAAAGAAATTGCCGAACGCAGGTTCAGGAAAACCGCCGTCCAGCGGGATCAACATCGGCTGATAATTTTCATCGCCGTCTTTATCTATCATCACAAGGATTTTCTTGAGTTTGGAAAAAACATAAAACGATAACCCGCCGATCAAGTGCGGATTCTGCAACGCGATGTGCGGCGGCAGTAACGGCTCAGGCACGCTTCCGCCGAACTTCATCGCATACAAACTCAAATGCCCAGACAGGTTGCTCAAAAAGAAAACTTTTTTGTCGGCATATTGCGGCACAACGAACAATCGGGCAGACATCAACGATTCGACACGATACGACATGGCAAGGCTCCTCTTGAAATTTGATTTATTTATTTTACTTTGATTGGCAAGAACGCGACGTCCTCTGGGTGACTCAAAGATTGCAATGTGTGATGATTTGCCGTCTCGTAAATAAGGTTGTACAAACACAAGGGCGACATGAATGTCGCGTTACGAGGATCATTTGAAAAATTTCAAATCCTTGACTCAATACTCAATCAACCAAATTGGCTACGCGCAGGAAATTAGAGGATAATCCCGCCGCCAATGACTACATCATCTTGATAGAAGACTGCCGCCTGACCTGCTGTGATGTCACGTTGCGGCGCGTCAAACGTGACTTGTACCTGTTCCTCCCCATTTGGCTTGACCCACGCCTCAGCCTCTTTCGCAGTGTAGCGAATCTTCACCTCCGCGCGGAACGGCTCACGCGGTATTTCGCCCGAAGTCCAATTGACATCGCGCGCAGTCAATTCTATCGAACCAAGTTCATCTTGCGTGCCAACGATTAACGTATTGCGTACTGCGTCCTTCGTAATGACGTACAGCGGAACGGGTGACGCGACTCCTAACCCTTTGCGTTGACCAATGGTGTAGTTCGCAAGTCCGTTGTGCGAGCCAATCGCTACACCTTCACGCGTGACGATCTCGCCAGATTTGAGCATATCCGCCGCGTTGCGTTGCAGGAAGTTGCGATAATCCTCGCCCGCGAGAAAACACAGATCCTGCGAGTCTTTTCGCGAGGCGGTTGGCAGTCCGTGCTTTTCAGCAATCTGTCGAATCTCCGGCTTGGTATATTCACCGACAGGGAACAATGCGTGCTTCAACTTTTCCTGATCCAACACATGCAGAACATAGGATTGATCCTTGTTTCGATCAACGGCTCGAAGTAATTCCACCTTTCCACCCTTCGACAGGCTCAGGACATCGCTTTCCACTTTCCTCGCTCTCGCATAATGTCCCGTCGCCATAAAATCCGCTCCGAGAGCAAGCGCGTGATCGAGCAAAAACGTCCAGCGGATCTTGCGGTTGCAGACCAGGCATGGATTCGGTGTCTCGCCGCGCGCGTACCCCTCGAGGAAATATTCCACAACGGTTTCGCGGAAGACATCTTTCGCATCGATCACATAAAATGGAATATCCAATAGTGCCGCCACGCGCCGCGCTTGCGCCATCGAGTCGGGCGTGCAACAGCGATTCGACTCTTCCTTGCCAGGCTCGCTCCACAAACGGAGCATCATGCCGATAACCTCATAGCCCTGCTCTTTGAGCAAGGCGGCGGCAACGGAGGAGTCCACTCCTCCAGACATGGCAACGACGGCTTTTGTCATGGGCGGGGGTGAACAAGTAGACACGTAGACAGGTAAATATGTAAACGATTAAGCATGAAATTATTTCAATCGGCGCGCTTTTTCAACCAAGGTAGGCAAAGCGGTTAAAAACGATTCGACATGCTCAGGCAGAGAATCTTTTCCGAGAGTCACGCGCAACGATCCAAGTCCCCACTCGCGTGACAAACCGATCGCGTTCATCACTTCGCTGGGATCGGGGTTGCCAGTCTTGCAGGCAGAGCCAGACGAGCAGGCGAATCCTGCCGAATCTAACAGCGTGAGCAATAAATTTCCATCTACATCTTTGAAGACGAAACTTGCGTGGTGAGGCAAACGCGACTGCATATCACCAGTGAGTTGAGAATCAGGAATTGATTCTAAAACCGCGCCGATGATTCTATCGCGCAATGGCTGGACGTGCGCTACACGTTGTTCGCGCTCTTCGTGAGTCAGCCGTAACGCCTCTGCAAAGCCGACGATGTATGGCACGTTTTGAGTTCCCGCGCGGAGGTTGAACTCCTGCCCTCCGCCGGTAAGATGCGGAACGAGCGGCGTCCCTTTGCGGACGTATAACGCGCCGACGCCTTTCGGTCCGTAAAATTTGTGCGCGCCGAGCGACATCATATCCACGCCGAGTTCGTTCACGTCCACTGGCAGATACGCGGCGGCTTGCACCGCGTCCGTGTGGAACAAAATATTATTTGCGCGGCATATTTCGGCAATTTCTTTAATTGGGTTAATCGTACCGATCTCGTTGTTCGCATACATCACAGAGACAATTGCGGTGTCTCCGCAGATCGTTTTTGCAACAGTCTCTGGCGTGACCATGCCGCGCTCATCCACATCGAGCCATTCGATGAGAAAGCCATCGTATTTCCCAAGATGCTCAAGAGTCTTCGTCACTGCGGGATGTTCGGCGCGCGAGGCGAGAATCCATTTTGCGCCGGTCTTTTCGCGCATCGCGTATGCCGCGCCGCGAATCGCAAGGTTGTCCGATTCGGAGCCGCAGGAGGTGAAAACAATCTCATCGGGCTTGCAATTCAACACACGCGCAACCGATTCGCGCGACGAATCGATCGCAGATTCGGCGATCTGTCCGAAGCGGTGAACAGACGAAGGGTTCCCGAAAGAAGCGTTGAAGAAGGGAGTCATCGCGTCCACGACGCGAGAATCCACAGGCGTTGTTGCGGAATAATCCAAGTAAATCATCGCGGCAGATTATAGCATGATGAGAATAGGAACTTCGTAGGGCAATCGTCCGTTAACTGTCGGGCGAAAGCAAGTAAAATTGCGGCTCGCTGAAAGGAGAATAATGAAAAAACAATTGATCGTTGTAGGATTATGCGCGTTGCTAATCGCATCGTGCGGCGGAGGAGAAGCGGAAGCCACGCCGACAAACACACTCAGCGTGGATGAAATCCAAGCGCTCGCCATCGAGACTTTCTCAGCGGCTCTTACGCAGACCGCGCTTGCCGCACCCTCGGAGACTCCCTTCCCCACTTTGACCGCGTCGGCTACGTTCGAACCGTTTGTCACCAGCACGGGAGGCGCGCTACCGCTTGCATCCGCGACAACAAGCGGCGGCGTGAACTCGTGCTATCGGATGACGTTTGCCAACGATGTGTCAATCCCTGACGATACGGCGGTGACTCCCGGACAGAATTTTACGAAGACATGGAAGGTACTTAATTCCGGCACGTGCGCATGGGACGCGGGATTCAAATTCGTGTTTGTCGGCGGAGAGCAGATGAGCGGCGTGACATTCACGCTCCCGTCGGCGGTTCCACCTAATGCGACGCTGGATATTTCAGTGGCGATGATCGCGCCTGCGAAAACGGGAAAATTACGCGGCAACTGGCGCATGCAAACCGCAGGCGGACAGTTCTTCGGCGATGAGGTGTATGTGCAGATCGTTGTCGGCGGTAGCGCGGTAACAGGCACAGCAACGACGGGCTCGGGATCGACAGCAACCGTCACTGCAACCGCGACAATCACGCCCGCCGTCACCGTTACAGCGGATGGAACGACAAGTCCTCCATCCTCCCCGTAAAACTAAAAATCCTTCGTCAATCACGGCGAAGGATTTTTCATATCAAGTTGCGCTATGCCGAACGCGATCGCCCAGCCTTTTTCAACTCTAATGGCGGGTTATGCCAACGACTACCGTCTTTTGCAATCAGCGCATTTGCCGCTTTGGGTCCCCAGCTACCCCGTCGATAGAGAAGCGAGGGAGGGTGTTTCTTGAGCACCGGATTAACCACAGCCCAAGCCGCCTCCGACGCATCCTCGCGCGTGAAGAGCGTGCGATCACCCGCAATGGCGTCTCCTAAAAGCCTTTCGTACGGCGACTGCTCGCCCGGCTCCTCTTCGATGACAAAGAGTTCTTTTTGATCGCCGATGAATTTTTTACCCTTTTGCTTCACCCGCGCCGCCAGCCCAATGCTGGAATGTGGAGCAAGTTGAAAGCGCAGATAGTTTGTCTGCCCGGCGCCTGCCGGTGAATCCTCGAACAGTTTTTGCGGCGGCGGCTTTAGTTCGACCATCACCTCGTTTACGCTTCGCGCCAGATTTTTGCCTGACCGCAGATACCACGGCACCCCTTCCCAACGCCACGAATCAATGAAGAGCCGCAGGGCACAAAAAGTTTCCACATCCGATTTTTTTGCCACACCCGGTTCGTTCCGATAGCCGGTGTACTGACCACGGATCAAATCGCCGGGCGCGAGCGGACGCATCGCGCGAAAAACCTTGACCTTTTCTGTTTGCACCGCGTCGGGGTCTTGACGCGTCGGCGGCTCCATCGCCAGCAGGGCAACAATTTGAAAGAGATGGTTCTGAATCACGTCGCGCAGGCAACCCACAGTGTCGTAAAATGCGCCGCGTGTTTTGACGCCGAAATCCTCCGCCAATGTAATCTGCACGCTGGAAATATAGTTGTGGTTCCAGATCGGCTCGAGAAACGAATTGGCGAATCGGAAATAGAGGATGTTCATGATCGCTTCCTTGCCGAGGTAGTGATCAATGCGAAAGATCGCATCTTCCGGGAAGACGGCATGCGCCACGCGGTTGAGTTCGCGCGCCGAAGCGAGATCGCGCCCAAACGGTTTTTCGACAATCACGCGCGCGTCTTTGGCTAAGCCGGCAGACCCCAACCCCTGGATAACATTTTCAAAGAGAAACGGCGGGATGGCAAGATAGTGAGCCGGTCTCTGAGCGCCGTCCAAGGCTTTTTTGATGGCTGTAAAGGTCTCCGGATGAGCGTAGTCTCCGCTGACATACCGAAGAAGGGAAAGGAGTTTATCGAATGCCTTTTTGTCGTCTATGCCTCCGCTACGCTGAAGGCTGTCTTTTACGCGCGCGCGCAATTGCGCCATATCCCATTTTTCAAGGGCAATGCCGACAATTGGAATCGTGAGAACGCCTCGCTTGACCAGCGCATACAGCGCGGGGATGATCATCTTGTACGCGAGGTCGCCGGTCATGCCAAAGAGCGCCAGCGCATCGGAGCGGACTGTTTGTTTGCGATTTGTTGTCATAGTTTCACTTGTTAACTCACCATATAAAATTTGCCACAGAGTCACAGAGAGGCTGAGAGAATTCCTTTGTTTATTTTTTTCTCCGCGACTCTGGGGTCAGCCAGCGCAACATCAGTTTTTAGATCGGCATCCGGTACCCGTAAAATTCATGATCTTCATTATAGCCGCCATGCCCCGCGCCGAGATGTTTGAAATCACTCACCAGCTCGATCGCCCGTATCCACTTGACCATCTTGAAACCCAGCTGATTTTCACAGCGCAGGCGAAGCGGAGCCCCATGAAGAAAATTGAGCGTTTCACCGTTCATTTCGTAGGCGAGGAGCGATAATTTATGACGCATATTGCGAAGGGAATGAACGTCATAATAGATACCTCCGTCCGCTCCTTCTGCGAACGAGTAAAAGACCACATAACGAGCCTCAGGCCTCGGCTTGACAAGCTTCAGGATGTCTCGCACGGGAACGCCTCCCCACTTTGCGACGCCTGACCAGCCCTGAATGCAGAAATGTTTGGTGATCTGTTCCTGCTTTGGCATTGCTTTGAGTTCCGCGTACGAAAGTTCTTGCGGTTTTTCCACCAGCCCGCCAATGGCGATCTTGTAATCGGCAAACCCGCCTTCCTTGAGCCGGTTGTATTCCTCGGAGACAGGCAAGGTTCCATTGACCCAAAAATACGGTGAGATGTCTTTTTCGCTATACTGGGTATGCGGATCCCAAAGTTCAGCCCAGGATTTGATGTATCCCACGAATCTCTCGCCGGTCATCTGAACCACGCGAGCATACTTGATCGTAAGAGGCGTTAGCGCGAGCCAGACGGCGATCAGCAGGAGCATCACTGGAATATAAATCAGCACACCTGCCCACGAACTGTCATTGACGCCGGCAAACATGTAGTTCAGGTTTTTGCGCAAGCCTGTGATAAACACGAGAGTAGTGTGCGTAAAGATGAAGAAGAGAAACCAGGTCAGCACGGCGAAATGGATCGTGCGGGCGAGTTGGCGGTTCAAGAATTTTGCAAAGCCGCCCAACCTGTTCGAGAACGCAGGTCCTTGCATCACACCGGTGATGAATGCCAGAGGCGCGGCGACGAAGATGGTGATGAAATAGGTCAATTGCTGTAAGCCGTTGTACACCGTCCATGTATGCTCGACGGGAAAATTTAACGACAAGTACTGGATCATGGTCGAGAGCGCGTTTGGAAATACTGTCCAACTAGTTGGCGTCACTCGTTGCCACTGGTCTGTGGCAAAAAGTAAAACGTAATAGAGCAAGCCATTCAGTACCCATAACAGATCGAAGGTGAAATGCCACCAGCGGGCAAGCCCAACTGAGTGACGAACGCCGGGGACGCCGAGCCAGCCCGGTATCGTCACCGAATCGTCTTTCGAAGTCCAGAGACGGTCTGTCGGAACATCGCGCTGAAAACGAAACCATTCTTCTCCCGGTGTGCAATTTCGCCGAAGAAACAGGCGCGGAAAATCCGCAAGGATTTGAATACCGGCGCGGATGATAAACAACATGAAGAACGCGTTGAATAGATGTTGCAATCGAAGCCACAACGGAAAGCCCGATGTGACCGAAATCGGAGACGCGTCTCCCGGGTAACGGAGGATGAACTCTTGCACGGCTGGAAGCGTTCGTAGTTGCTGGGCGATGGCAACAGCAAAGAGGAACGCCGCAAAGGCGATGGGGATTGCCCATAACACGCTGAACCAGCGTTTGCCGATGCGGACTTGCGGCACGATGCCGGCGTGATACGGCATCCAATGCCCCAGTCTGACACTGTCCTCCGCGCCGCTCAAATTCGACTCGATGGCGGACTTTAACATTTGACTTGCTTGCGTGCTTTTCATATTTTGCTCCAATCACAATGGACGCCCCCGACTTCCGACCGGCGCGCGAAACATCAACGTGTCAGTGACAGCCCAAATCCCTCCATTGCTTTCTGTGTGGTTTTGTATTCTTTATGGATGACGCCGCGAATCCCAAGTCCCTGGGCAACTTCTACAAACAAAGGACGATCATCAACATAAATTACCTGTTCCGGACTCGCCTGCGCAATATCCAACGCCATGCGGTAGATATCGGCATCCGGCTTGCGATAATGGACAAAGCAGGATGAAACGAAGAAATCTATGAATGTGTTCAATTGAAATTGCCGTACCCGGTACGTGGTGAGTTCGCGCCCTTCATTACTGACAACAGCGATTCGAAGGTGATATTGCCGTTTGAGGCTCTTCATCAGTTCGATCATCTCTGGAAAAGGCTGTGATTGCGCGTACATGAAACTCTTGAACTCTTCCCGCGAGAAGGGGCGTTTTTCGTAAAACACCACCCGGTTCAAATATTCATCGAGGCTGAGTTTGCCCTCCTCATATGTATCGAAGGTCAGGTGATGACGTTCGTCCGTCTCGTCATAGTCCAAACCGAATTTTTCCGCCGCTCGGACTCGCGCTTTGCGGTCCCAGCCGTTTGTCAGTAGAACGCCGCCGATATCCAGAAATAACGTTGTGATGACCAGAGGCAGGGTCATACGCTTCCCCATTCATCTTGTGGCGCAATTTTTTCTGTCATCATAGTTTCTCTTCGCTTTGAAAAGTATACACCCAAAGCAGACGATTGGAATTTTCAGGGTTTCTGGGAATCGCCGCGATCACACACTCTTCCATGGCTTTTGTAAAGCCAGGAAAGTTTAACGCGAATGGGGCGGGCGAGCGGTAACTCGCCTTCCGCAGAATATTCCGCAGGTTTGATTACCTTATATTCAAAATCGGGACCCTAATTTACGCTGAAAACGCAGATTTTTCTTTCTGAATCAGCGAAAACCAGCGCGCTTCGCGGTCTGCGTCCCAAAGCCATTGCGTAAGGTAATCAGTCCGCAGATATTGTCCTGAGCCTGTCAATAAAAACCCCTTCGCCGTTTTTAGACGAAGGGGCTTTTAAGTCAATCATATTCCCGCGTTGCTGAGCGTGGTCAGCAAATTGGATAGCGCCGAAGCCATCTCGGGATGGGTGCGCTCGAAGTAACTCATCGTTTCCCGCATCCGCCCGAGAACTGAGTCGTCAGCGTCGGCATCCCCGGAGCGTTCGAGAAGTTCCTTGATGTCTTCGTTGAGCGCGCGCAGAAGTTCGCGTCCTTTTTCGTCCACGGCTTCGGTGGCGTCGAGGGTGGTGTGCAATTCTTCGAGTAGTTTGGTGAGTTTTTTATCTGCCATGTTGCCTCGCGGTTCTTGTAGTAGCGGCTTCAGTCATATACAACCAAACGACTAAAGTCGTTACTACGCTTTTGTATTTCGATTGTACGCCTACCTTGCCATCAATACAAGATGTCGCGATTGGCTTGCTCGACTTCTTCGTAAACCTTTTTCACTTCCTCTTTCATTTCGGCTGAAACCCCTGCGGTTTGAGGGATGAATTTCACCATATCTTTTGCCTGACGAAACAAGTCTTTGACCTCGGCGATGTAGGAGAAATCGGATTTGCCGAGCCCGGTCGAAGGGACGGGCAAATCTCGCGCCTGCTGAATCAGCTTGCGGGCGCGGAGGAGGCGTTCCGGCGCGGGAATGAGTTTGGGCATGGTTGGGGTTCCTCTTTCACTTGATAGTCGAAGTCCATCGCATTATAAGGATTCATACTCGATAAGAACAGCCTCTCATGGCGAGGTGAGAGGCTGTCGGATTCAGTACGCGAACTCGAGCGGCTAGGCGGGCAACAGCGATTTCATTTGTTTATAGATGAAGCCCGCCGCGCCTTTCGGATTCAAGCGGTAGATAAAGTCCATAAACTTGGCATCCGAACCGACCAGCACACTGTAGCGATCCTTTTCGATGGCATCCACAATGATCTCCGCGGCTTTGTCGGCGGGCAAGGCTTTGAAAGAAGAAGACTTAGTGTCGGTTGAGGCGGCAATCGAAACGCCTGAGTTGGTGGTGATGTTCGTGGCAATCGCGCCGGGATAGACCAACGTCACTTTGACATTGCTGTTCAGGAGTTCGGCGTACAAGCCCTCGGTCAGGAGTTTGACCGCCGCCTTGCTTGCGCCGTAGACAGTTTGACCGGGCACCGGGAGGAAACCGCCCATGCTGGAAACGTTCGCAACATGCGCGACGGGACGTTTGAGCAAATGCGGCAGGAACGCTTTTACCATGTACAACGTTCCATATAAGTTCACATCCAGCACGCGCTCGATGGCTTCGAATTTCAGGTCGTTCAAGCGGACGAAGGGCTGGATGATGCCGGCGTTATTGATAATGCCGTCTACCGCGCCGAAGCGGGCGATCACTTTGTCGGGAAGCGCTTCCACAGCCTCTTTCTCTGTGACATTCAAAACGAATACAGCCAGTTTCTCTTTTTTGTCACCCGCAAGATTCGCTGTTTCCTGCAAGGTTTTCTCGTTCATATCTAGAGCCGCCACGCTCGCGCCTTTGGAAAGCAGGTTCAAGACGATCTCGCGTCCCATGCCGCTGCCTGCTCCGGTCACAACGATCACTTTGTTTTGCACCTTCATGATGTTCACTCCTTTATGTTGACAACGAGATTACATCTCGCAGTTTTGATTTGACTCAACTACCTTGGAACTTACGCAGGTGAACCTGTTGCGCCGTAGTTGCACTGCGGCGGCGGCAGTACAACTGCCCGCCAACTACGTAAGTTCTGTACCTAAAATTAGGATACCATGTCCTCCGTTACTGCTTAGTGACTTTTATCCTGCGAAAGTCACTTATTTTTATCTTATTTGGAAAATACAGGCGCCAACGAGTCAGAATTATAATCATCGCATGCGTTTTAACCGCTTACTCACTCGTATCATTCTCCTCGCGCTTGGCGTGGGAATTTTCACTCCCCCTCACACCGTTCGCGCGAATGCGATTCACGCGCCTGCCGCCCAAGTCAGCGCGTTTGAATTAATTCTCGCGATGAACACCTTGCGCGTTTCATACGGACTACCCGCGCTCATCGAAGACCCGATCATCAATGCGGTCGCCCAATCTACGGCGCAGACGATGGCGGCAAATAATATGTCGTGGCATATCGGCGATGTGCGCGGACGAATCGCGGCGGCGGGATACGGCGGAGGCGGGACAGTCTGGGCGACTGAAAATTTCGCCGTGAGCTGGAACGGCGGCATGGGCATTGACGAGATCATGGCAGTTTGGGCAGACCCCGATCATATGCGACCAGCCGTCACGCCTGAGTATTGTCATGTCGGCGCGGGGGTTGCGACAGTCAATGGCAAAACGTATTTCATTCTGCAAGCCGCGTATGTTTCGGGGCAGGCATGTGGGAGTACAACTTCCTCCTCCCCATCGGGCGGGACTCCAGGAACAAGCACGGTTCCGAATCCTGTCTCGCAATTGATCCTCCCCGTAAAGATCGCCACGCCTGATGCGGACGGGAAAATTTTTCACGTGGTGCAGGCGGGACAATCGTTCTGGGCAATCGCGGTCGCGTATCAAGTGACCATTCAAGATATCGAAACGTGGAATAACATCACGCGCGACACGCCTTTGCAATCGGGTCAACGATTGTTCATTCCGAACAAAAACACGGCGGGATTCGCCACGCCGACTCCGCGCGGGATGGTGGTAACGCAAACTCCCGACGCGGACGGAAAGATCGTCCACGTGGTTCAGCCGTATCAGTCGCTGTTTACCATCGGCGAGGCGTATCGCGTTTCAGTAGATCGCATCTTGCAGTTGAACGGTCTTCAAGCGGATGTGCCCCTGCAGATCGAGCAGAAACTTGTGATCTCGCCAGGCAATGTGACGCCAAGCCCCACGTTGAGCGCGATCCAAAAACTCACGCCAGACGCGAGCGGTAATTATTATCACGTTGTGCAAAGCGGAGAAACGCTTTCGGGCATCGCAAACTTATACGACGTGCCGCTCGCAGACTTGATGAACTGGAACGAACTCGGCGCGGCATCGGTCATCATCCCGAATCAGAAATTGCTGTTGCGCGTCACGCCGCCTGCGACAGCGACATCCACACTCGCGCCAGCGACGGTTACGTTGGCGCCGAGTCCGTCCGTGACATCGGCGCCGCCTACCGAGATCGCGGCGACAGAAGTTGTCCCTGTTGAAGAATCCACGGGCGGTTCTGGGTTGGGTATTGTTTTGGTTTTGGGAATTATTTTGGTCGGCGGGTTGTTGTGGTGGAGGTTTGGGCGGAAGAATTAAGGTCGTTACAAAGTAACAAGCATCATGAGGGGATATCCAACAATGTGATTTGATAAACAGATTTTTCTCTTTGCTCTGTATCCAGTGTCGCCAGCGGAACACCTAACCGCGCCGCGACTGCCACATAAACAGAATCGGCTCCGCGCAGACCCAAATCCGCCGCGAGTCGAGCCGCTTCCTGTATCAGGGAATGTTCCATTTCAATCAACTGTAAACTTGATAGGTTCTGTAATTGCCCAACCGCTTCCAATCCTAATGATGAGGATGTGCGACGACTGATCGCGCCACCGACCTCAGCCAGAAGAAGCGACGGCGCAAGGAACTGATCTTCCGCTTCGATGCGTTCAGACATCCACTTCTTCACAGGCTCATAGAAAACATCTTCAGAGACCAGCCGAGCCACCCAAACGCTGGCATCTAGGACGATAAACATTATCGCCGCGACTCAGATACCGCACGCGCGGCAGAGACGCCCTTGGGCCAGCGCGCGCCGATTTCCGCGGCAAGATGGTCGAGCTTCGCCCAAGCCTTCGCGTCATCTTTTTTTCGTTTGCTCTTGACGGGGATCAACAACGCGACCACTTCCCCATGATACGTGATCTGCACTTCTTTCCCTGTCTCACGCACCACACGGACAAGTTCGCTGGCTTGCTGTTTCAGTTCTCGAATTCCAACAGTGACCATTTTAATCTCCTGTCTGTGCCTACAATTGTGGATACATTATAGCATAACAAAAAGCGGACGAGTCTCCTCGTCCGCATTCACAACTGCGGCTTCCCCGCACTCTGGACACAGGTCGCCGATCTTCATCTCTTCAACCCAAGGAAAGCCCGAGCAAAACGGCGAATTTGCATCGCAATCTCAAGCGCCTCTCTTGCCTCTTTTGGAACAGGCTGGTTTCCCGGGTATCGAGTCCGCACTGCATATCCCGACAACCTGCCCAAATCTTCTTTGGTAAATCCTGTGAGAATACCTGCCGCCTTGCAAAGCCCATCAAGGATCAACAAGTCGTGCGTCTTCGGAAATTCAGCATCTTTTGAAACCAGAATCGCTTTGAGATACTTCTCCGCGCATTGCTGGCTGTGAAAGCAAGAGCCCATGGTAAGCGGCTTGCTCCGCCTCAGCGCGCTTTTCGCCAGAATCAAATCTTCTTCGGCGTACTTCACCCATTCCAGGGCGTCATCCGCGTCGCTCATACAATACCTTCCCCTTGGTCAAAATCTCGCGCAGGAAAAAATTTCCCCGCTTCTTCTTTTCCGTTTCGATTTCTTTCGGCGTCTTGACCAGAATGTCCACCGGGAACTGGCGCGGATAAAGCAAGTTCGAGACAGCCACATACCGGTCAACATCTTTCTCCTTCGTGTTCATAATGACCAGTAAGTCCACGTCACTGTCCGGTGTAGGATTCCCATACGCATACGAACCGAACAGAATGATCTTTTCTGGTTTGAGTTCGGAAACAATCCGTTGAATTGCCAGCGGCAACGTGCTTGCCACAGGCGGAAACCCAACCGGGCGAATTTTCGTTTTGACGGAGGTCATTGTCCGATTCATAATTTCATTTTACCATCCGCTTTATCTGTTCCGCCAGCAGTTAAACTGCGGGCGGAACATTTCATACAACATTAACACTCACTAAACCCACACGCATAACACTTCCTGCAACCCTCCTCATTCACCACGGCCGCTTCTCCGCACTCGGGGCACAGGTCGCCGATCTTCATTTTGGGCGCTTGTGCTGCGCTAACTTCTTCCTCAATCGTGTGACCGCCGTTGCCGTTCGATTTCTTTTCATCCAAGTCGGTTTTCAATCCGTCTTTTTCGCGCAGGTACGTGTCGAGCACTTGACCGATCCCATCGGGCAGTGACCGCACGCGGTTGGGACCGAATCCCAGCGAGCGACCGCCGCCGATGCCGATGAGTTGACGCACGATCTCGCGCATTCGGTCTGTTGGTTTCACTGTTGAGGTCATTCGCAGGATGTACGAAATGAGTCTGCCGATCGCTTCGGAGACGGCGGCAGTTTCAGAGCCAGCCTTCGCGGTGTTGATGAATGCCTCGAACGGTTGCTCGCCTCCGTTTTCGTTGATGGTGATGAACGCCTTGCCGACGGGAGTCTCGACGTTGTACGTTTTTCCCGTCAACGCGCGGGGACGCGGTTTCTTCGGGTCGTGAGAAAACGTCGGGGCGAGTTCGGGTTTCGAAACAGAATCAACTGTCGGCTGGGATTGAGGCGTCTTTTTATCCGCAGTGGCGTTCGTCTCCAACACCACTTTATCGCGCGAGCCCGTCACATACACCGTGATGCCTTTGCATCCGAGATCCCACGCGAGCATGTACGCGGTGGCAATATCCGCTTCGGTTGCGCCCTCGGGGAAGTTCACGGTTTTCGACAGCGAATTATCCACGAACGCTTGCAACGCGCCTTGCATGCGCACATGTTCATCGGCAGTGATGTCCGCCGACACAACGAACGTATCGCGCACGCTTTGCGGAATTTCTTTGATGTGCTGGCACGTGCCTTCGCGCATCACCTGCTCGACGATCTCCTGCCGCTTCTCTTCGCCGAGCCCCAATTTTTTCAACGCCTCATCGAAGCGCGGGCTGGCATACGCGAGTTTCAGATCTTTGCCGTTATCATTGACATGACGAATATACGCGAGCGCGAAGACGGGTTCACAGCCATAACCTTCACATCCCGCGACGGTTGCGATCGTGCCTGTTGGAGCGACGGTGGTCTGCGCGGCATTTCTGATTCCATGTTTGCGGATTCCATCCACCACCGCGTCCCACTCGACGGGCGGCTTGTTCCAGTTATTCTGATAGTTGACCAAACTCTTCGGCGGAGCCCACTTCATATCTTTCTTGTCGTAGATGCTTCCTTCGATGGCAGGGAACGCGCCGCGCTCTTTCGCCAACTCGACGCTCGTGACCATCGCGTGATAACGGACGAACTCCATCACCTGCGCGCCGAACTCCTGCCCCTCCTTCGATCCGTATCGCACGCCGACGTGATACATCAAGTCCGCGAGACCCATGATGCCAAGCCCGATGCGACGCGCCTTGTGCGCGGCTTCTGTCAATTGCGGAACAGCAGGCACATACGCATTCGCTTCGACGACATCATCGAGGAAACGCGTGGCAGTCACAACACTCTCGCGCAACAATTCCCAATCAACTGTTCCATCGGGTCCGCAGTGCTCATTGAGATTCACGGAACCGAGACAGCAGTTCTCGTAAGGTCCAAGCCATTGCTCACCGCAGGGGTTTGTCGCCTCCAGCGGATACAAATGCGGAACGGGATTGCTCCGATTCGCCGCGTCGAGGAACAACACGCCAGGCTCGCCGTTGTGATGCGCCTGCTTGACGATCTTATCGAACAGCTCGCGCGCTTTCACTTTTTTATACGTGTGGATCGTGATCCCCGCGGTTTCGGCTTGTTCGAGCGTACCGCTGAATCCTTTTTGCTTCATCTCTTTCAAATCAGGGAATCGCAACTCCCATTCCTCATCGTTCTTCATCGCGCGCATGAACGCGTCCGTGATGCCGACCGAGATGTTGAAGTTTGTAATTTGATTTTCGTTGATCTTGCAGGTGATGAAATCTTCCACATCGGGATGATCCACGCGCAGGACCGCCATGTTCGCGCCGCGACGCGTGTTGTGAGTTACCATGCCATAAGCAAGATAGGTGTGGTTGTCATTCACTTCAAGGTCAAGCGTCAGCGACTTGCCCGCCGATTCGACTCCGCCAACTTCCACAAACCAGAAATTATCCGCAGAAGGCGCGTTCTCAAACACATCGAAATATTCGGTCTTGAGCAAATCGTAGCCCGAGCGGGTCAGGTTTCGTTCATCGCGCATGTATCGTAACAACTGGCGGCGCAAGCGCGGCTCGGTGCTTCGGAAGTTGATATTCCTGCCGCGTCCTTTGGCGTCAATCTGTTCGAGTGTGATCGAATCCAAAACGGGTTGCAACCAATAAGCGGGGTTAGGCAACACATACGAACTCTCGCGCCGTTGGTCGCTCTCCCATGCGTAGGCAGAGACAAATCGTGAGCGCTGGTCGCACCCGATCTTTTCGCGCCATGCCTGCAAGCCAACCGTCGAGACGATCTTTACTTGATGCGTTTCGGAATCGCCCCAACGATCCAAGCCAGCAGAAACTGTGCGGATGCCCACAGGGCAACCGAGACCGATCAACAACGTGGACACTTCTCGCGTCAGTCGCGCCGAGGAGGTTGTCAATGAAGGATAGCCGTGTACCAATGTGCCATCCGCTTCGAACAGTCCGCGCAAGTACGCGCCGACGATGTTCGCAGGAGATTGACGAATCAAACGCGGGACAGACACGTTACGGCTTGTTTGCTTGCCGAGTCCATTCATCAACAAGAAGTCTTTGAGGGCGCGATTGTCCATCACAAACGTAACCGACTTGTCATTCGGCTTCTGCATTCGGTGAACATTGACGTTGAACAGCCGCTCCAGAATCATCGGCATTTCTTCCATCAAGTAGGAAGAGTGAGCCACGCTAACGCCCACGCGATGATCCTGTTCGCCTTGCGCCACAAATCCATCGCCTGCCAGATAACCCAAGAAGAAGGCAAATTCTTCATCCAGCATGGACGGCAGTTCGGGCATCACCTGATTTCCATGTTTCTGCGTCGGCTTCTTCAAAGATTGCAACGCGCCTGTATGCTCGCCCGTGCGGACGACGATCCAGTCACCTTTCGTTAAATCTTGAATCTCTTTCCATTGGGGACCGTTATCCGTCATCACTTTTACTTTGTGATTCGGTGTGCCTGTGATGCTCAAGCCTTCGCGTGTGTGAACACGCATTACATCGGCTACTCCATTGTTGTATCCGCGCGGAGATGCTTTGACGCCTTCATCTGTCGGCACAGTGAGTTGATGTTCCTGCCAGCCGTTTTTATTTTCATCAACGATCTCATCCAAGCGCAACAAACCTTTATTCGTGAACACCAATGTTTCAGGCAATAAACAACCGCCCTGCGCAATCTCTCCAAACGCATGATCGTACACGCGGAGGAATCCCACAGGTCCCGTCGCCTGACCAGCCGAAGTCTGCACCATCGCGCCATGCGGACGTAGACGCGAGAACGAGAATCCGTTCCCGCCGCCTGTCTGTTGGATCAATGCCGCGTCGCGCAGAGTTTGGAAAATGCCCGCAGAGTGACGTCCCATATCATCGGTGATCGGAAGTACGAAACACGCCGCGAGTTGACCAAGCGGAGTCCCCGCGCCTGTAAACGTTGGAGAGTTCGGAAAAAATTTCTTGCTGGATAATAAATGATAGTACTGGATCGTCCGCTCTTGAATGTCGGCGTCCCACAGCGCTTCGACTTTTGCCACATGATATGCCACGCGCCAAAACATCTCCTCGACCGTTTCGGCGGGCTTGCCATCGTCCCCGCGGCGGACGTAGCGCTTCATCAACACTTGCCGCGCGTTGTCGGTGAGGTTCGCCTGGGGCAACCCCTTCGGCATGGGCGGCGTGGGAAGCAACCCATTTTTGACTTGCTCGGTTTTCGTGACTGCTTTGGTAGCCATGACGCACTCTCCTCAAAGTATAGTTATTTCCATCCTGAGCGGAGAACCGAGCGCTCGTTGCGAGGTTCGCAGTCGAAGGATGGACTTGCCAGATACATGTGCTTCGACTGCGCTCCCCTTCGCTTCGCTCAGGGTCGCTTCGCTCAGCACGGAATTAATCGAGACAAAAATCCGACAACCATTGACACTCCGCCCACTGCGGAATGATGGTTGTCGGTAAATTAGCCTTCGAGTAAATGATTGATTTCGTTGCGAATGGACTGGAGATCATCCAGCCCGAGATACACGATCGCATAACGGATGTACGCGATCTGATCCAACTCTTTCAGACCTTTCATCACAAGGTCGCCAACAATGCGGGAGGAAACTTCCGATTTGCCCATTTTCTGTAACTGAGATTCGACTTGCCCGATCATACGCTCGATGTCGGCGGCGGAGACGGGTCGCTTGGCGCACGAGATGCGGACGCCGCGCGCCAGTTTTTCGCGATCAAACTCCTCGCGCGTGCCATCCTGTTTCACCAGAAGCGGCGTCGCAAGGATGGGACGCTCGTACGTGCTAAAGCGCTGTCCGCATTTGAAACATTCTCGGCGGCGGCGGATGCCTCCGTGGTTGTCATGGGAGGTATCTAGCACTTTAGAGTCGTGATGTTGGCAGTATGGGCACCGCATGAATGAATAAACTCTCCGATTTTTAGAACATTTGTTGCCGCCAAATATGGGCGTAAAGGCTCTCAATCCCCATACATTTGGTTGTTTTCATGCCGAATTCTAGCACAACCGATTTTTCAATTCAAGAGGCATGACCTTAAAATATCGTGACAAATATCAGCGGATTCAAAATGCGGATGCCGACGCCGCTTCTTCTCGCAGGGAGAGTTGCTTCAGTCTCCTCGACTCTCTTCCCCACCGACGATCTCAGCGCTTCCATTTCATTAACTCGCCTTGCACAGTTAATTCGGTAACGCGAGATTATGAATTTTGAGAAAATAATCTCGCAATCCATGCAGAGCGCGCGCCAAAGGAGTCTTACGCGCCCGTTGGCGTTAGAGAACGCCAACTACACGATTACGGCATTTATTTGTTAATTTCCATATCTCGCGTTTTAATCTGTTCTTGCGCAAGAGCGACATAAATGTCGCATTACGAGAATCGAGTCGACTTCAAAAATTCCAACACCATCGGATTAAACTCCTCTGCGTTGGATTGATGCGGCACATGCCCGGCATGGATTGACTTTCCAACAGCGCGCGGCATGGCTTCGACCAACTTCGGGAAAGATTCTGGCGCGAGCGTTTTATCGCGGTCGCCCCACACAACCAAGGTTGGGACATTGATATGGGACAACGTTTCAGCGCTATCGGAAATTTCATTGGGGATGTGATACACGCCCGGCGCGGTGCGTGTGTAATCCAACGCAGTCTGCGCGCGGATATGTTCCGGCAGGGAATGTAACGCACCCGTGCTGTGACCCATCGCCACGCTGGTCACATCCACGATGAGGCGGAAGAGCCATGCGGGCGTCCGCTTGAGGATGATTTTCCGCAAGCCGATACTGCTGTACGAGCGGCGCAGGAGGAGAGGAAGTTGAAGGCGCGAATAAAACGGACTAACGAGGACCAAGCCGCCCGTCCGCGTTGGGAAGCGGCGCGCGTACTCCAGCGCGATGAATCCGCCGAGTGAATGTCCGACGAGGATCGCGGGTTCGGTCAGTCGAAGCGACGTCATCCATTTTGAAAAATGTTCAAAGAGCCACTCAACATGATACGAACGCGAATCGGGTTTGGGGCTGTCGCCATGACCGAGCAGGTCGAGCGCGTATGAAGCGTATCCGTTCTGCGCGAGTTCGGGAGTCAACTCGTCCCAATCGTGAAGCGACGCGGCGACACCGTGAATCAAAATGACCGGCGAGCCGCTCCCCTGTTGGACATAATTTGCAGTTGTAGGGATTTCGATTTCAGGCGTGCTTTTCATATCTCCGAGCCAATTCACGCCGCAACACTTTGCCGATATAGGATTTTGGGAATTCATCCATAAAGATCACAAAACGCGGAACGAGATGCGCGGGCAGTCTGCGTTTGCAATATGCCATCACCGCCGCCGGCGTGGGGCGTTCTTGCCCGGCGATGACGAACGCAAACGGATTGCCCGCCACTGCGGTAACTGCCACCTCTTTAATTTGCGGGATTTCATAAATCACTTCTTCCACGTCGCGCGGGAAGGCGGGTTGTTTCTTGTGTTGATGCGGGTACCACATATCTGCTTTGCGCGCGATGATGCGGGTGTATCCGTCTTCGTCTACTTGCGCGATGTCGCCGGTGAGTAACCAGCCATCCTCGGCTAAAACTTCTTTCGTCGCTTTCGTATCTTTCCAATATCCCATCATCACTTGCGGACCGCGCACGGCGAGTTCGCCGATGTGACCTTGCTTCACTTCTTTATTTTTTTGCGAGAGGTCCAATACTTTTGCCTCTGTGGATGGAAGCGGAACGCCGATCGTGCCGACCCTTCGTTTTTCTCCCAACGGATTCGCGTGCGTCACCGGCGATGTTTCGGTCAAGCCGTATCCCTCCACCAGGCGACTCTTCGTCAATTTCTCGAACGCCTCCTGCACTTCAACGTGCAACGGCTCCGAACCGCTGATGCAATAATTGATGGATTGGATGCCAAACTTGCGCACGCCGCGGAAACTATTGATGGCGCGGTACATGTTTGGCACGCCGGGGAAGATGGTCGGCTTGTAGCGTTTGATGGCTTTCAACACATCCAATACTTGGAATTGCGCTTTGAGGATCATCGCCGCGCCGACGCTGATCGGCACATTCATCGCCGTGGTCAAGCCGTAACTGTGAAAGATCGGAACGACGCACAAGAATCGTTCTTTGCCTTCGCGCGCTTCGGGAAGCCAGTGACGTGTCTGCAAGGCGTTCGCCACGAGATTGCGATGCGACAACATCACGCCCTTCGATTGCGCGGTCGTCCCGCCGGTGTACTGGATCACAGCCAGATCATCCGGCGAGACTTCAACTGTCGGTGATTTGTTGCTGTTTCCGCCGAGCCAATCTTTCCATCTCAGCGAGTTGCGCAAACCGTAACCGCGATTGCGCCACGAGGAGATCAAATACTTCGGCAGGGACAAATAATCGGCGGGGTCGGTCAACACCACATGCGGCACGCCGCTCCCCTCTTGAATCTGTTTGGCAAGCCCCGCCCACATCGAAAGTGTGACAAGAACGCTGGCATCCGAATCTTTTACCTGCCGCACAATTTCATCAGGCTCGATCACCGGCGGCAACAACACTGCCGTCGCGCCAGCTTTCATCGCGCCGTAAAATCCGATCACCATTTGCGGCACGTTCGGCAATAACAACACCACGCGCGCGCCTTTGCCAACTCCGAGCGAAAGCAACGCGTTAGCGAAACGATTCGCCTCGTGATTCAATCGCCGATACGATAAACGACTCCCCTCAAAATAAATCGCGGGGCGATTCGGAAAACGCCGCACCGCCGAGCGCAATAAATGATGCAACGGGATATTCGGCACGCTGACGGTGTATGGCACGCCCCGCTCGTAATTTTCCAGCCATGGGCGCGTCTTCAACAGCAACTCGCGCCCACTGTTTTTTAACGGACGGCTATTGGATACCCGCCACGAACGCTGACCTTCGCCGGCGAGGAATCGCTCCATCGCGCGGTTCACCGCCTCGCGCCGCTCTAACATGACCATGTGACCTGATACGCCGATGTCGGCATCTTCCGCCCCCGGAATAGACACGGGCACCCTCTCGAAAAATGGACGCTCGAACACCCGGTCGCGGTGACCGCGAATCACCAGCGTGGGAACCTCAAGCGCGGCGAAGCGATCCCAGCCCATCCACTTCGACATGTTGTCCCCGTAGAATCGTTTGAGCGCGTACGGCGCAGCATGGAGCCAAGATCGAGTTAGAGGCGCAAGCCAACGCAAAACAGAAACTGGCAGACTCAACACAGAGCGATACAAAGTCCGCAACTTGTATTGACCCGCTGTGGCGATCAGAATCAACCGCTCGACCCGGCTCGGATTTTTCAACGCATATTCAGTGACTATCGCTCCGCCGAAGGAATGTCCCACTAAAACAAACTTCCCTTTTACATTGAGAAGTGTCAGCGCGGTTTCCACATCTTCGATGATCTGCGGCATGTCGTATCCGCTGGTTGGTTTATCGGAGAGTCCGTGCCCGCGCAAGTCGAGCGCGATAACGCGGTTATCTACTGCGAATTTTTGCAGTTGGTTGCGCCACTGACTCGCCTGTCCCCCAAACCCGTGGATGAAAACAAACGTCCGCTGGGGATGATCGGGCGAAATGTCAATCGCCGATAGCCTCACCAGCGGATTCGTCGAAACGCGGACTTCGTGACGATAGAGGTCGAGGTCAATGTCCATACAGAGAGTTTACATGAGGAGGGAGGGTATGTCAATTTGGCAAAAGGCCTCGCACTTTAAGTAGCACAACTTATCATCATGCCCGTTCGGAGATGTCACGCAGAGTTCGAAATGCTAGAAACCCTCTTTCGAGGTCTGAACAGGTTTCGAAAAAAACAGTAACCCACAGGAAAAGCAATGCAAGTATTAGGTTAATCACAATAACGGAGAAAATTACGCCGGTGGTAATGAGTAAAAACATTATTCGATTATCCCGCAACAGAAAAATCTGCTCTTGGATGGTAGACAGGAGTTTCGCGTCCATATCCCTAAAATGCATATCGCCCGTGATGATGATTAATATAATCGGGATTGCATAAATAACGATTCCGGTCATCATTTGCACACCACCAAGAATTGCGCAAGTCAAGAGATAGCCGAGGCGATCTCCAAAACGATATGAAGCCCATTCGGTTTTGGGCGTACGCTTGATATTCCAGCCGATAAGAACGGCAACACCTAAAACAAACAGGTGTGCTAGTATTTGGAACAAAGGAAACACGTCAATCATCTCGCCTCGAAAGGGCACAAAGACCCCAAAGTCATTAATTTCGCCAAGGATATTTGAAGGCTTACTCAACGCGTCGTTTACGATCCAGTAAAACATGCTAGCCAAAGTTAGCAATGTCCACAACCCAGATAATATCGAACGTTTTCGTTCCAGTATCCAATCACGCAATGTCCATCCCCAAGTAAGGGCGAAAAGGATCTCCACCAAATCAACCGCCCGCCCTAAAGCTATAGACATCAGCGAAGGCGTCAAGGTTGTAAATATTCCTGAAATCGCTGAGACGACAAGGAAGTGAATCCAAAAAAATATATCAAGCCATGAAGGGGGCTTTGACAGACCCCAATTCACATCTTTTGCCCATTGCACAATAGCGCCATCTAATAATGTGGCGACACTAACGGTTATCAATGTGACTAGGAGTCCATTCAGAATGAGGAAATAGGCAGAGAGACGAAACAACCATGGGTCATACGCGGGAACTGAACTACCCCACACGTCATCGCGATCAACCAAAACAGATGCCAAACCACCGAGCGCGCCACAAAAAGCCCCGCCACTCAAGCTAGCAAAACAAAATTGAGACGGTAAAGATACGCTCTGAACAAATTGGCTAAGCAAGGAAATATCGCCGATCGAATTAAAGTATTCTACTGAATCGTAACCTTCTGGAAACAACAAGGTGTCGATAACGGAACGAAAAAGGGTAGTGAATATGGTTTCAAATTCGGCAACGTGAGCGCCGGTTCCAACTCGGGCGAGAAATGTAATCTGGCTATCTGTAGCATTAAAGGTCACTCCGCTGAAATAAAAATACAATGCGCCAGCAATCAGTCCACTCCCTGCACCTGAGAGGAAGGCGGCGTTCCATGTGCGACTCCAATTCCAGCGCGCCGCGATCCACCCGCAAACAAAAACTAACAAGTAGGGTACGCCAACTCCGAAAAGATTGATCCACGATGGAGATTCGCTCGTCGGAACAGTTCTGATCCCTCTATCGAGATTTTCGAGGATCGAGGAGAACAGAATGGAAACTAGGGATACGACCATTCCGCCAACGATTCCCGAAATTACTACTCGGATACGCATATACACTCCTTATGAACTCGTAGCGCACAAAACTATCTTCTTGTACTTACCGATGCGAAAACGATTCTGTTTGAGGGTGAAGAACAAACGCTGATTTACACAAACTCTTGCCAATCACCCACCATGCAAGGTTAATCCAAACGCGGACTTCGTGACGATAGAGGTCGAGGTCTATATCCATGCAGGGAGTTTACATGAGGCAAAAGTGAATGTCAATCGAAAATTCAGGGTAAGTCCACGGCGGCGACGGGAAGCGGGTAAAATCCATCCTAAACCATGAGAAATGGATCAACCACCACGTACTTTGTCGGCGGCCACTACGAATTGGCGAATAGAGTCGTTACGAAATACCATTATGCTTGCTCGCAACGTATCGCGCTCAGAATCAGGAGTCCCCTTGAGGGGGCTTCGTATGAATAGCCCGACGGTTGATCGTCGGGCGGTGTTGAAGCGGAGAAAATGCCGGGGAAAACTGAATCAACCCTCCCCTGCGAAAGACGCGGTGGTCGAGTGTCCGCGAATCCCCGCTTTACAAATCCCATCCGCCCTGCTATACTTCCCGCCATTGAAGTTGACTGGTAGCACTGCCAAGGGTGGCAGTTTGTGTAAAAGACAATCGCATGTGATCCACAATCCCTCGCGAGCAAGTCAGCGAGGGTCATTTTTTTATGACCTTTACCGCCAATGGCGGATAAAAAATTTAACAAACAAGGATAAACATATTGTATGAGTAAGCAAGGAAAATTGAAGATCATTCCCCTGGGGGGTCTCGGGGAAGTAGGCAAGAACATGACCGCCTACGAATTCCAGAATAAGATTCTGGTCGTAGACGCGGGCATCATGTTCCCCTCCAACGACATGATCGGGATAGACTACATCGTCCCCGATTACGAATATTTGCGCGGCAGGGCGGGCAACGTGATCGGTATCGTCATCACGCATGGACACGAAGACCACATCGGCGCGATCCATCATCTGCTCAATGACATCAACGCGCCGCTTTACGCGACGCCGCTCACCCTCGGCTTGATCGAGGGCAAACTCGCGCGCAACAACGCCTCTGCCAAAGCGGACTTGAATGAAGTGGAAGCGGGCGGCTCGATCGAGATCGGACCCTTCAAAGTGGAGTTCTTCCACGTCTGCCATTCGATTCCCGACGCGGTGGCGCTGGGCATCACCACGCCCGCCGGGCTTGTAGTGCACATGAGCGATTTCAAATTCGATCAAACTCCTGTGGACGGCTGGCCCACCGACTACGCCAAACTGGCAGAATTTTCGCAACGCGGCGTGGATGTACTGCTTTCGGATTCGACCAACGCCGAACGCCCCGGTTGGACTCCCTCTGAAAAAGTGATCGGGCCCGCGTTCGACAAAGTGTTCGCCGAAGCGCAGGGACGAGTCATCGTCGCCACGTTCGCATCGCTCATCTCGCGCGTGCAACAAGTGGCAGACGCCGCCGCCAAACACGGACGCAAGATGACCTTCGCCGGTCCGAGCATGGTGGACAACGTGAAGATCGCCCGCAAATTAGGCTATTTGGAAATCCCCGATGAGATCATCGTGCCGATCGATCAGGCATTGAAAATGCAGGATCATAAAGTGGCGATCATGTGCACCGGCTCGCAGGGCGAACCGTCGTCCATTGTGGGACGGCTCGCCGCCGGAACGAACCGTCAATTCGACCTGAAACAAGGCGACACGGTTGTGCTGTCGTCGCATCCCATCCCCGGCAACGAAGAGACCATCAGCCGCACGATCAACCGCCTGATGCATCGAGGCGCGGAAGTTATCTACGACGCGATTGCGCCGGTTCACGTGTCGGGTCACGCCTCGCAGGAGGAACAAAAACTCCTCATCAGCCTCGTTCGACCGAAGCACTTCATCCCCATTCACGGCGAACTGCGTCACCTCAGACGACACGGAAAACTCGCGGTCGAAGTCGGCGTGGAAGAAGAAAATGTGATGGTCGTCGAGAATGGTCAGATCGTTGTGTTGGCGGGTGGAAAACTCACGCTCGGCGAACGCATCCCCGGCGGCTACGTGTTCGTAGACGGCGACTCGGTCGGCGAAATTGATTTCGGCGTGATGCGCGAACGCGAAAAACTCGCGCGCGCCGGCATCTTCCTCATTGACATCAGCGTGGACAAACTCAACGGGCGGCTTTTGCACGACCCCGAGATCATCACGCGCGGTTTCGTCTCGCCTGAAGACGCCGAAGAACTTTTGCCCGAAGTCCGCAAACACATCATGGACGTGGTCAACAACGGCGGCTGGGAAAGCGAAAAAGACATCGCCAACGCGGTGCGCTCGTATCTGTATGAAGAGACCAAGCGCAGACCGATGGTGTTGGTTACCCTGAGTAGAGCGAATTAAAACAAAGTGACAGTCACTTCAAAAGTGACTGTCACTTTTTACTTTCCTCGCAATCGCCCGATCAACTTTCCCCATCGGATACTTCCCCAAATCTTTCAACCGAATCCATTTCAAATTTTCGCCCATCGCTTTTGACGATACATCACATCGAAACGCGTAGACGGTGACTTTGAAATGCGAATACGTATGCTCCACAACTGCAAGGGGATATAGACCTCGCTTCATTCTGACCTTCAACCTGTATGCCGCCCTCAGAGCGGACTCGACCTCCCCAGCCGCGTCGCCTTCGACTCGCGCGCTGGGGAATTCCCACATCCCGGCGAGCAATCCTTTCGATGGGCGTTGCGCTAGCAACACGTAGAGCGAATTAGCAATTCGCTCCACAATCACCGCCGCCGCGTGGACGTAATGCGGCACAATTTTCTTCGCCACCTTCACCGGTCGCAAATGCTGAACACCTCGCGCCTTCGCTTTGCAATCCCTCGCCAGCGGACAAACTTCACAGCGCGGGTTCTTCGGCACACAAACTGTCGCGCCTAAATCCATCAAAGCTTGGTTGAAATCCGCCGCTCTGCCTTTGGGTAAATTCTCGTATGCGATTTTCCAGAGTAATTTCTCCCCCTCCGTTGAATTGACGGGCCTCTTCACATCGAACAGCCGCGCATAGACTCGTTTCAAGTTGCCATCGAGCGCAGGCTCGTCTATGCCGAAGATAATCGAAGCCAACGCGCCTGCCGTATAGCGTCCAATGCCCGGTAATTTCCACAGTTCATCCACATCGCGCGGAAGTTTCCCGCCATATTCATCAACCACGATCTTCGCGGCTTTGTGGAAGTTTCGCGCGCGGCTGTAATAGCCGAGTCCCTCCCACGCGTTCAACACCTCCCGCTCGGAGGCCTTTGCCAACGCGCGTACATTCGGAAACAACTTCATCCATTTTTTGAAATAGGGAATCACCGTCTCCACCCGCGTTTGCTGGAGCATGATCTCGGAGACCCACACGGCGTAGGGATTACGATGTCCGCGCCATGGGAGAGTCCGTTTGTTTTTGTGGTACCAGTTTAAGAGGTGAGTGGAGAAATGGGGCATTTGGAAACAAATGGTGGTTGAGTAGCCCGAAGCACTAGCGAAGGGCGTATCGAAACCACAGAGTCAGGCATATTATGGATTACACGATTCGTTTAATGCTTCCGCTTGATACGCCTCATCCAATTTAGGGAAGAAAAGCCAACGCGCTTCGATGTAATTTGCGCGTTGGCATCCGACCACGATCACATCCGCGCCGTGAGTCAATTTGACGGGCTGGTCTGCGGGGAAGATGACACTATGAGCGCCGGTGTTCAAGACAATAAACCCAAGCCGCGAAAAATCACGGACGGAGTAGATCGCCCATGGGGTTGTGGAAAAAATCCCGTCATTGCGGCGGAAGAAGCGCGGATAAAGCAACTCACCTTCGAGAATTATAGAATTTGGCTGAGATAAAAATTCTTCCACAGACGAGTCTTGGAGAATTACCCGCGTTTTCAATTCATCGGCTGTTGACGTGTAACGCGGCTGGGCGATCCCTTCCGCAAGCCAGGGAAGTGAACCAGCCAAAACAAATGCGACGATAAGAATAGCATGTTTTGATTTACTTGGTATATCACGCCGCTCACTTTGACTCAGTGCAACTGCGTCAAGAACTTTTAGATTTGAAACATTCGCCCCAAAAAGAGACGCAAACCAAACCAAAATTTCAATCGCGCCGATGCCGAAGTAGAAGTAGACGATCCAGTCAATGGGCAGGTTATATCGCCACGAGGAAAAGCGCGAGATGCCGTTCGCTAATGCGTAGCCAACGCTGAACGCCAGCGGAGTCAACCCGGCCCATTTGAAGCGACTCCACGATGCGCCAATGCCGATGGCGATGACCGCGAGATAGAAAATGACCAGCGCGAAGTTATACCATTCGAGAGTCCCGTTCCACTCGATCCAATATAAATTGACCGGGGCGCGGAGTCCGTTGAAGGGTTCGATGAGGGGCAAAGAGAGCAATCCGCCGATCTCGGTGTTGAGGAAGTGATTCGTCACGAAGCCAGCCACGAAGCCGGGGTTTTCAAGCGTGAACGTGAGCAGGCGATTCCCGAGGCTTTCCTTTTCAAAATCGAACTGGCTGATATCCAAATTCCCTTCAAAGGAATATTGCGAAAAAATGACCGCCATCTGCGAAGGATCGTCGAAAGCGAATTGACCGACGATTCGATAATTGTGAATCAGCCACGGCGTAATGGTCGCGGTCATCACCAAGCCAAAGGTGACGCAAGCGAGGAACCAATTTTTCATCTTTCTTTGATAAGCAAAGAATGCAAGGATGAAGACAAATGGCAAGGAGATCAGCGATTGCGTGCGGAGCAACAGCAATAGCCCGAACGATCCGCCTGCGATGATCGCCGACTTCATGTCGCGGCGTTCAAGCCAACGGATGACGACGAGCATCACGAATGCGATCCCCATCGAGGTGGCGAAATCGGTGATGAACATCTTCGTACTGGCGGTGCGCGTGTTGGAGGAGATCCACAGCGTGGTGAGCTCGCGGAAGATGGCGAAGAGGGCGACCGTCACACCGGCGGCGCGGGAGTGGAGTTTCGCTCCGAGAAAATACAACGCAACGGGGAACAACGCGAACACCAACGTCTGCGCGGCGATGACTTTGACGTAGTCCTGCCCGAACAGAAAATGGAGCGCGGCGAGGAAGGTCACATACAAGGGACGCGGTGCGATGTTGCCGAGATAGTCCGTGCCGATGAGCAGGGATTGAGAGAGGTAGTCGTAAAATCCCGCGTCGGAATATGGGAAGGGAGTTGTATATGGAGGCGTGATGGGCGCGTAGAAACTGTTTTTCAGCGAATCAACTGGAACGGAGAGCCAGAGGGTGGAGGCGGTGAGGTAGATAGCGAGGGGTAGAAGAAAATTGAGAATTGGAGAATTGGAGAATTTTGTAATTGGTAATTGGTAATTGGTAATTGTGTAATTGCGTAATTGGTAAATGAGGATGGTGGCGCCGAGGAGGATGGAGAGGAGGAATTGCCAGCCAAGAATCGGGACGCCGGGTTCGCCCCAGTAGGCGGTGTCTTTGGTGATGCCGAGTTTGGAGAGGGAGACAAATAGGAGCAAGAGGAGCAAAAGAGCAAAAACGGCAAATGAAGCAACAAAGATTGGTTTGTTTTGTTTGAGCGCGTCGAGGTGGAATCCGTTTTTGAGGTGGAGGAGGTAGAGGGCGAATTGAATCGAGAGCGCGAGCAGATACCACAATAGCGGACTGAGTCGCGTGTAGAGCGGGAGAAAAGCTTCGGGGTTGAGATAACGCAAAAGAAACAGGATCAGGCTGAACGTCAGAGAGAGAAGCGTGACGAGGAGGATGAGAGAGGTCCGCGCGAGGCGATCAAGTTGAGGCGGGCGAAAGGCGAACCATGCCGACATCAGCATCAAAGAAAAAATGATGGCGCTGAGGGCGAGTCGCGCGGGTGAAAGACTCGCGCCTTCGGATGGAATCAAAAGGAGCGCGACCAGTGCGACCGCGCCCTCGATTGAGCATAAAAAATAGAACCAACGCGATTTCATTTAATTGTTCGGCGAATAGAATTGAAATCCACTGCGCGCTTGCACAACTTTGTATGAAAAATTTTTGACGTAGCCGAAGAGTTTATCCTGCAAGATCGCCCAGTCGGGCGAATCGATGACGCGCCGCGCTTCGACCATGTCTGCGGCGAGCAAGCCGACTTGAATTTGCGGGTACGAGCCGTAGATGGTCGCCCACGCTTCGGCGGGTTGCAAGCCGAGGCGCTGCACGCCGGGAATAAATTCGCCGATGATGAATTCGAAATATTCCTGATCGCGGTCGCCGGCGATGTCCCATGTCATCAAAACTTTAACTGCCATTGTTTCCTTTTATGTCACTCTGAGGAGCCGCATTTAGGCGACGAAGAGTCTTGCTCGTGGCGAGGAGATTCTTCGCTCCCTACGGTCGCTCCATTAGACTTGAAGTAGTATTGGAGTTGCCAAACAAGGGCTGAACAAGTCTAGAGCCGCTCACGAGGCAAACGCCGAGTCAAACTCAAATTCTGAAGCAGAC
>NZ_DBNHEF010000013.1:0-16524 GCF_057138825.1 Candidatus Defluviilinea gracilis | reverse complement strand
ACGGTGATGATGCGCGGCGCGTGCTCTTTGATGTCGGGTCGCGATTCGGGCAACACTGCCAGCATCTTTTCCAAAATGGAGGCGCGCGCCACCTTCGCTTGTTCGAGCGCTTCTTTCATCATCTGCGCGCTCAAGCCGCTGATCTTGATGTCCATTTGCAGGGCGGTGATGCCAGCCGGTGTTCCCGCCACTTTGAAATCCATGTCGCCGAGATGATCTTCGGTGCCTTGAATGTCGGTGAGAATTTTGTAGCGGCCCGAGCCGTTCAAATCGGTGATGAGTCCCATCGCCACGCCGGAGACCGGGGCTTTGATCGGCACGCCCGCATCCATCAACGCAAGTGTCGAGCCGCAGACGGAACCCATCGAGGTCGAGCCGTTGGAGGACAACGCCTCCGATACGACTCGCAACGTGTACGGGAACGATTCTTCCGCAGGGATAACTGGTTCAAGCGCGCGTTCTGCCAACGCCCCGTGACCGACCTCCCGTCGGCTTTGCCCGCCCATGCGTTTCACTTCGCCGGTGGAATACGGCGGGAAGTTGTAGTGATGGATGTAGCGTTTGTCTTTGATCGGGCTGAGGTTATCGAGTTCCTGCGCCTCGCCGAGTGTTGCGAGAGTCGCAACAGATAAAATTTGAGTCTCGCCGCGTGTGAACAAGCCTGACCCGTGCGCGCGCGGAGAGATTCCCACCTCGCACCAAATGGGGCGGATGTCGGTCGGCGTTCGCCCATCGGGACGTTTGCCCTGCGCTAGGATGCGTTCGCGCACCACGTCCATCTCCGCCTGTTCAAACGACTCGCGGAACATGTTGACCGGCATGTAATTCGCCGGGTCGCCGCCCTCAGGCACGATGCACAATTCAGTTTCGGCTTCGGTCTTGATGGCTTTCATGCCGGAATAAAATTCGTTCTTGCTCAACGGCTTGTCCAGCAGGGCGTTCATCGCTCCGCTCACGCGGTCGAACACTTTTTTCTTGACCTCGGCGCTCGGCACGAATAATTCAACCTCGCGTTTTGGTTTGCCCAACTCCGCTTGCATTTTCAATTGCAGTTCGATCAGCGGCTGAATGGACTTATGTCCAAGTTCGAGCGCGGCGACCATCACATCTTCGGGAATTTCGATCGCGCTGCATTCGACCATGAGGATGGCGTCTTTTGTGCCGGCGATTCGCAAGTCGAGATCGGATGTTTCCATTTCGGCGTACGTCGGATTGATGACGAACTCGCCGTTGACGCGTCCCACGCGCACCGCACCAACGGGTCCACCCCACGGGATGTCTGAGATCATGATGGCGGCAGACGCGGCGTTGATCGCCAGCACGTCGAGCGGGTTCACGCCATCGGACGACAGCGAGAACATGGCGACTTGCACTTCGTTCCTCATCCCATCCTGAAACAGCGGGCGGAGAGGACGATCGGTTAGACGGGCGACGAGAATCGCCTCCGTGCCGGGTCTGCCCTCCCGTCGGAAGAACGAACCGGGGATCCGTCCACCGGCATAGAGTCGTTCCTCATATTCCACAGAAAGAGGAAAGAAATCTATGCCTTCGCGCACGTCGCCCATGGTTGCCGCCGCGAACACGATGGACTCCGGCGTGCCGAAGGTCACCGCGCCGCCAGCCTGCCCGGCGAGTTTACCGGTCTCGAAAGTGACGGTATGCTTCCCAAGCGTGGTTGAATATTTCTTTGATTCGGGTTTCATTGTTAATTGTCTCCTGTGTGGGACAAGGTTAACCTTGTCCTACAATTTTCCGCCTCAAGTCAGGGACTGAAGAGTGTGAACAACCGGAATGCAGACTTCAGTCTGCTGGTAGTTATTCGCGCTATTCAATTCCTGACGGCGGTTATTAATAAGACCTCACAGGCTTGTCCTGAGACCCGTCGAAGGATCTCGCAGACCTGTGAGGTCTATGCTAACTACTTGTGTCGCAGGTTCAAACTCTCGGTGATTCCCAAATAGCGCTGGTAATCAGCCTGCCGCAAGTACGACAACATGCGGCGGCGTTGTCCCACAAGTTTGAGCAGACCTCGCCGACAGGATTGATCGCTCTTGTTGGCTCGCAGGTGATCGGTCAACTGTTGGATGCGCCCGGTCATGATCGCGATCTGCACCTCGGGGGAGCCGGTATCGGTATCATGACGGTGGTAATCCGTGATCAGTTTGGTCTTCGCTTCCTTCTGTAATGACATGACGTTTGCTTCCTTTCTCTAATCTATGCAGGTCTCCATACAAGAAGTCCGCTGACAGCGAACCGCTTGCAGGACCAGTCACGAGCCGAGATTATACCAGAATTCCGCTTGCGGCTTGCGGATGGGTGTGCTAGACTCGGTATATCTCAATCGAAAGGAGGTCCTGCTAGTGTACTCACAATCCAACCCAAACTTCCGCGTGCCTTCTTTCGGTTCGGTTTCCTGACCGTCCCTTTGGCTTCCTTGAACCGCAGGCGCGCACAACCCGCCCTGCGGTTTTGTGTTTAACTGGGCGGAGTATATTCGGTGGTCGAGTAGGGCGGGTGATTGTTCCGCCCGTATCGAGACCACCAGTTGATTTGAAACATTTTGTTTGAATAAAACTTAGTGGTCTCGATACGTCCCGCGATGCTTCGACTTCGCTACTGCTCCGCTCAGCACGCGCGGGATTACTCAACCATCATCAATAGGAGAATACCGTGTCCTCTGTAGTTTCAATTTCACAATTAGCCAAGTATTACCAAGTGCCCGAGCGCGAAGGCGGTCTCAAAGCCTCCATCGCCAGTTTGTTCAATCGCAAATACAAAAACGTCAAAGCCGTGGATGGGATCACGTTCAACGTCGAAGCGGGGGAGGTGGTCGGCTTCCTCGGTCCGAATGGAGCGGGCAAGACCACCACGCTCAAAATGTTGAGCGGACTTCTGCATCCCACCTCTGGGAATGTCAGCGTGTTGGGTTACGAACCGCGTCACCGTTCGCACGACTATCTCAGGCAGATCACGCTCGTGATGGGCAACCGCAACCAACTGACCTGGGACCTGCCCGCCCTCGATTCGTTCGATCTCCAGCGCGCGGTCTATGGCATTCCCGTTGACCAGTTCAAACGCGCGCGCGATGAGTTCATCGAACTGCTGGAGTTGAAAGATCTGGTCAACAAACCTGTCCGCAATCTTTCCTTGGGCGAACGCATGAAAATGGAGATCGTCGCCGCGTTGCTTCACCAGCCGAAAGTGCTGTTCCTCGACGAGCCGACCATCGGTCTCGATGTGACGATGCAGAGGCGTATCCGTTCGTTCATTGCGGAGTACAACAAACGCTACAACGCGACCGTCCTGCTCACGAGTCATTACATGGCAGATGTGGAAGCCTTGTGCAAGCGCGTCATCGTTATCCACCATGGACGGATCCTCTTCGACGGCGATCTGAGCAAACTGGTCAATCAATTCTCATCGTACAAGACTTTGAGTCTCTCGCTTCACGATCCCAATGCGGAGTTGTCGAATTATGGAGAGGTCGTTAGCAAGGAAGACGGGCGTGTCACGTTGCGCGTGCCGAAAGCGCAGACATCGCAAGTGACTGCAAAACTTTTATCTGACTTGCAAGTCGATGATCTCACCGTCGAAGACGCGCCCGTAGACGATGTGATCGACCAGGTCTTCTCGCAAAAGGACGAATAACAATGAGACGGTACGTTGAATACTACCTCGCCTCGATGCGCGTTTCGATCCTCGAACAGTTTCAATATCGAGTCGCCAACTACTTTTACATGATCGGCATGATCACCGAGCCTGTCATTTATCTCGTGGTGTGGTCAACGATAGCGAATCAACAAGGCGGTATTATCGGCGGCTACACCCCGGGCGCGTTCGCGGCATATTACATCGTGTGGACTCTCGTCCGCAACATGAACATCGTCTTCACGCCGTATGGCTGGGAGTGGCGCATTCGCGAAGGCAACCTCTCGATGGCATTGATGCGCCCGATGCATCCCATCCACTCCGACATCGCATTTTTCGCGGGCTGGAAAGTTGTGGTGATCGCGCTTTGGCTTCCGCTCGCCGCCTTTCTCACATGGATATTCAAACCCACCTTCGACATCACATGGATGGAAGGCATCGTCTTCTTTCTCGCCATCTGGGGCGCATACCTCATCCGCACGATGTTGTTGTCCCTGCTCGGCATGATCACATTCTGGACGACACGCGTCAGCGCGATCTTCGAGTTGTACTTCGGTCTCGAGTTGATCCTCTCTGGGCGACTCGTGCCGATGTCTCTCATGCCGCAATGGGTGCAGTCCCTCTCGAACTACCTGCCTTTCAAGTGGACATTTTTCTTCCCCATCGAGGCTCTCGTCGGGACGATGTCCACACAGGAGTTGTGGATGGGCATTGGGATGCAAATCTTGTGGATCACGATCGGCGCTTCTTTCCTCAGTTTGGTCTGGCGCGCCGCCATCAAGCAATTCTCCGCTGTGGGCGGATGAGTTGTGATCGCTCGCAGTTGAACTGCGAGCGGAACATCACTGTCAGCAGTGCAACTGCTGACAGAACAGGAAAATAGTATGAACCCTTTCAAACTTGCATGGAACTACTTCCGCATCGGTATGATGAACGAACTGCAATACCGCGTTAACTTCTTTATTCAACTTCTGCAAACAGGTGTCGCGCTGGCGACAGGCTTGATCGGACTCGCGCTCGTCTTCGATCAAGTGGACAACCTCGCAGGCTGGACGCGCCCCGAACTGCTCGCGGTGATGGGCGTGCACATCCTCATGGGCGGGGTTATCCGTTCGGCGATCCAGCCCAACATGGAGCGGTTAATGAACGATGTGCTCAACGGCACATTGGACTTCGCGCTCACCAAGCCCGCCGACGCGCAGGCGTTGGTCAGCGTGCGCGAATTCCGCTTCTGGCAACTCACGGATGTCCTCGTCGGCTTGGTGGTGATCGGGGTGGCGGTGACCCAGCTTCAAAGTGGGATGGAAGCGTTGCAAGTCGTCGCGTTCATCGCCGCGTTGATCATGGGCGCGGTCATGCTGTATTGCGTCTGGCTGATGGTCACGTCCATTGCGTTTTGGGTGATCCGCGTCAATGAGATCGTCAACCTGTTCGAAGGCTTGTACGCGGCGGGGAGGTGGCCCGTCGGCGTGTACCCCGATTGGCTCCGCACGGGGCTTACATTTCTTGTGCCAGTCGCGTTCGCCGTCACTGTGCCAGCCGAAGCGATGACGAATCGACTCACAAACGAAACGATGTTATTCGCGCTGGGACTCACCGTGTTGTTCTTGGTGTTGGCGCGTGTCGTCTGGTTGTTCGGTTTGAGAAGTTATTCGGGCGCGTCGGCGTAAATTTGTAGAGCAAGATGCCATCTTGCTCTACACCTCAACTTGAATCGCGCTTCCCGATTCGTATCTTTTCAACCCCAACTTGAAAATAAAAATTGACAGAAACAAAAAGACCAGCGCGCCTGCCGTCATTTGTATCGCGCTTTGCCACGAGAACTCGCGCACGAACTCAGCGGGGATTGTGCCGATCAACGCGGCGGGGATTAATGTTAGCAATATGAATTTTGTCGTGGCGTCGAAAAGCACGCTGGGGTAAAGCGAAAAAGTCAAAATTGCGCTCAACGCGAACTGGCTCAACGCGATGGTGTTGCCCAGCCAAAACGACAGGCTTTGCACGATGACGAGAAAACCAATGAAGATGCACACCCCTGCAAATACGCCGAGCAGAAATCGAAGCGTTCCATCAGGTGTGAAATATCCCGAGAGCATGAAACTGCCGACCCCGTAAATGAGATCGCCCATGCCGCTTCCGATACTTTTGGATGCAAGCACATGCAGAAGAACTGGACGAGGAAGCGAGAGGTAATAATCGAGTCGTCCGCCGACGATGACTTCGGCGAGAGAGATGAAGTTGCCGAAGAAGAACGCGCCGATTCCCCATGCGCTGGCGGCGATGCCGAAGAGGAGCATCATCGTGTTGATATCCCAGCCGCGCACCGCGTTGAATTTGTCGAAGTACAACACCCAGAAGATAAAATAAACGCCGTTGTTGATCATCATAAAGATGACCTGCGTGAAGAACGCCGCGCGGAATTCCATCGCGGCTTGGATGTTTGCCTTCCACAAAGCGAGGATGAATTTGACCTGTCTCATGTTATCCGCCGTTCACCGTGAGATATTTTTCACTGCGTTGATAGACAAAAGCCAGTAGGAATACAAAGACAGTAACCCAGATCAACTGCCCGCCGAGCATTCGCCAGAACAAATCAACGTCGGGTTTGACGAACAACCGCGCGGGTGCATACATCATGTATGGGAAGGGGAGCGCGTAGGCAATATTCTGTAACCATGTGGGGAACATATCAATTGGAAAAAGAAATCCGCCGAGAATGAAAACAAGTTTCTGGTAGATCAATTCGAACGAGTTTGTTTCCTCCACGACGAATGCGGCGAGACCGATCAACGCCATGAAGCAGAAGTGTAGAATCCACGCGCCGATCAATGTGACGAATGCCATGAGCCAGCCCAACGGCGAGGGAGGCGCGCCTGCGAGAATCCACGCGACGATGGAGCCGACGATCAGGTTGAGAGTCATTCTCACCGCGCCATCGCCCAACCCAGCGGAGAAGTGATATAGCAGGAAGTTATACGGCTTGTTCAGGATGTACGCGACCTCTCCGTTCTTGACCTGCTCCGAGATCGTTCGGTTGATGCGCGGTCTGCCAAGCTCGAGCGTTTCCGCCATCATAAAATACCAGACCATGTTGGGAAACGTTAATCCGTTGATCACATCCGTGTTTGCGATCGTAAATGTCGTTCCCCATAACCCCGCGAAGATGAAGATGAACGTGGCAATGCTGATAGACCTGCCGAGGAAATCTCCTGGGTAGGCGAGGTTGTGGATGATTTGCATGTTGAGGATGGAGAAGTATTTTTTCATGTTTGAAAAAACGGAGCGCGGACTTTCGATAAGAAAAACGGAGCGCGGACTTGAGTCCGCTTTTTGTGTAGGCGCGTTGTGCGGACTTAAGTCCGCATTCCGGGTTTGTTGTCTTGATAAATCTTCGCGATCACTTCCTCCAACGGCGGATCGGAGACGGTGATGTCTACCAATTCGCCCGCTTGGGAGAGATGCGCCATGACCGCGTCTACGTGAGTTTTGGTGGTGTCGAATCGTAACTTCACGCCATAACTGCCCACTTTCAGAATCTCGACTCCGTCAATTGTGAAATTTGGCGAGACTTCTTCCGCATAACGGACTTCCACCATCTTTCGAGTCAGAAACTTTCGTTTGAGATTCGAGACTTTGTCTTCGTAGACGATCTGTCCGTGGTTGATGATGATCACGCGGCGACAGAGCGCTTCGAGATCGCCCGCGTCGTGGGAGGTGAGCAGAACGCCGACTTTCTCCTCCTGTGACATGGTGCGGATCGCGTCGCGGATGTGTTGTTTGGCGACTACGTCAAGTCCAATCGACGGCTCATCGAGCAGAAGCAGTTTGGGGCGGTGAAGAAGCGACGCGGCGACTTCACAGCGCATCCGTTGTCCCAGCGAAAGTTTGCGGACGGGAGTCTCCAGCAGATCCTGAATCTCGAACGCTTCCGAAAGAAAGGCGATCCGTTTTTTCGTTTCGCGGTCGTCGAGTTCGTAAATTTTTCCGAACAGCATGAACGTGTCAATGGCGGGGAGGTGGTACCACAACTGCGGGCGTTGACCGAACACCGTGCCGATGTGGTAGGCGAGTTTCTGCCGTTCCTTCCACGGGACGAAGCCAAGCACTTTCGCGTCGCCGCTGGTGGGATGCAAAATGCCTGTGAGAATTTTTATCGTTGTGGATTTTCCCGCGCCGTTGGGACCAATGAAGCCGAGCAGTTCGCCCGCTTCCATTTGAAAGGAAAGCCCGCGCACGGCATCGACGGTGTTGTATTCAGGTTTGACAAGCGCGCGTAGAGAACCGCGCATCCCTGCGGCTTTGCGTTTGGTCTGGAATGTTTTTTGGAGGTTGGCGACTTCGATGGAGGGCATAAAAGAGATTAGAGACTGGAGATTAGTAGGATTTGAGGTTTGTCGAAGCTTGTTGAGTAATTTGCATGAGGGCTTCCTTGTTTGGCAAACCTTCCGCTTTTTGAACGGCTTCGGAAAGGCTCCGCAGGAAATTTCGCGTGTTGTGAAATGCTTTCGCTACATCTTCGTCCATGTATGCGCCAATCCATGAGCGTTCGGGAGAAGTCAACGACGCGAGCCAGAGTTCGATGAAATCCAGCGAAAGCAGATTGCGCTCGAAAATCGCAATTACAGCATTGGCAAGCCGCTCGTCTTCTCCGTGAATATAAATCCAGTTAGCGGAATGGATGAGTTTGGCGGCAATCCCCTGCAAAAATTTTTCCAGTTCGTCTTTTCCAATATAGCGATTCTTGCCAAGTACCATCATCAAGTCGGCAGTGTGAGCAAGCGCGTGCGCCCAGCCTTTCACAGGCACAAACCCGCGTGGGTCTTTTTCGGCGTCGAGATACTGCAATCCTTTATCGAAGATCGAAGAGATATCCGCTTGCTCCAAAACAGATTTCTTATTGTCGTTATGAACGATCTCCGCCAAAAACAACACAGAGAAAGCTCGCAGAAACACCGAATCCGATTCGATTTCGCCAATTCCTTTTTCAAGATTCGCAAGTAGCTCGGCAATATGCAGGCGTATTTCGTCAGGCGAATACATGTCGCGCTTCAACCAATTGGCATAAACGATATAAGCAATTTCATCTCGCAAATCGGGGTCGACATTTCCGAGATAGCCGAAGATGGTTTTCGTCAGGTCGTGAAGCGTATTCCCGTCAGGGATTTTGTATTCATTCTTCGCAAGTTGATTCCAGAATTCTTTTTCCATTGGTAGCCTGTTCAAAGTTGAGTGGATTTTAGGTTTACCTTGCGTGATCCCCGCCATCAAGCCAGACCGTGTCATGTCTTTTTTTAGATCTGTTTTCCGCCAAGCATACTGGTGTAATCTTCGTGGTCGGGGAAGGGATAGACGACAAGCCCGTTCTTGACGACCCTTAATTTCGAGTAAAACATTGGGTGAATGACGCATTCGTCGTCGTTCGAAATCACCAGCCTGTCTTGCATGGCGTATTCGAAATCCGCCTCGATAATTTTCGATCCTCGGTTCCTGTTCCTCACCTTTCCCACAATTCCCAATTCTGCCAGCAAGCGGCGGAAACTCGATAGTGAGTAGCCTTCCGCCCACACGTCGGACGTCTTCTTTGCGACTTGATCGAGATATTTCCCGTCGAAGATCATGGGGGCGTCGGTGAGCGCCATCACGATCTCAGACACTCGCGGGTAGATCAGGTCGTAGGAATTTAACACCTCGTCCGCGAGGTCGTATTCGCATTCGCCGATCGCCTTATTGATCGGAACGCTTGTAAAATCGGGAAATTTTCCGTTGCGAATGGTCTCGCGCGCGATGTTGTTGCATAGAATGACCAGTTGGCGAGGGCGCATTTGCGTGTGGCGCAAAATATAAGGAAAACTTGCCTCTTCGATCCCTCGCAGGTTGACGACCTTCTTCCCGAAGAACGGATACCACATCTTGTTCAGGATATCGTCGAAATCATCCCAGTCTACTTTTTTGCTCGGCAGTTTGAACTTGCGCTCCGTCATATAGCGATAAAACCGCCATGAGATCAAGCGTATCAAATCTTTTGGACGCCACCTCAAATACAATGGACGCCTGATGAACTTGGTGGTGTTTGTGATGGCGCTTTCTTTGATATAGGGGAAGATTTCCGCTGACACAAAAGCTTTCACATGGATGCCTTTGTTCGCGTACGCGATGTTGAAGCTATTGGCGCACTGAACCAACGACGCCGTGACGATCATCATTGCCGCGTTGCCGCGGTCGTAGCGCTCAAAGGTGTCAATGGCGATGATGATCGGTTCTCTGCGGGTGTATTCCAAAGCCCTTTCTTTCGCTTTGTTGAACACTGGGTCGGCTAGCGTTTCTGATAACGCCCCCATGACCCTCCCGTCATCACCCACGTATTTTGAAAGAAGTCCATTCACGATCTCGGAGATGATGCGAGTCGATTTTATCTTTTTGCCCGAAACGACCGCCGCGTTCCGGATGGCGGTATCTTGCTCGGCGTATTGATTGAAGATGATGGACCAGATCAAATATTCCCAGATTTTCCGAACGTCGTTGACCGCCAGGTCGGGCGACAGATACGCGCTGTTTGCGATCTTCTGTAAAATACTCTGGTAAATTTCAGGCTCGTCCACGTCTACGCTGCGAGCGTTTTTATAGCGTTTTTGAAAATTGAAATATTGGGTCAGCGATGTTTTTCCCGATCCTCGCCGACCCACGATCAGATAGGTGTCCGCGTCGAGCGCTTCTTGATTAAAGCGGCTTTCTTCATAGAAATAATCGGGGTACTTCTCTCGCAGAACCTCAAGTTCGTGTTCGCACGATTCCTCGCCGAAAGGATATTGAAAGCCGATATCTAGGCTTGTTTCGATTGCTTCCATGCTACACTCCTCGCTGGTTTGAGTATACGCGAAGGAGAGACCCGGCGCAACGGTGAGTAATCGAGTCGGCATGGCTTCTCAAAATCCAAACTTTTTCAACGCGAATTGCGCCAATTGGCGAATAACGCGAATACTTCTTTAAAAATTGGCGAAATTCGCCCATTCGCGGCATTCGCGTTCCGTGGGTTTGGTTTTGTCAAGCGACTTTGAGAAAACCCTGATCGAGTCGGTGTGACCGCAACAAGGGAAAACGCCATCCGGCGCAGTTACCGACGCAGAGTTATGAAGTCGATCCATTTGCTTCTTCTCCGTAACTCTGCGTCTCTTGGACAATGGATTTTGCGCTTTTGACGCTAAGACCATATTCCAACACTCAAGTGTCCCTTTACAGCAACGTGCCGCGTAAAACGATCGAGGCGACTGAAAAATAGATGATCAGCCCGGAGACGTCCACGAGTGTGGCAACGAATGGCGCGGACGATGCGGCGGGGTCGAGCCCGATGCGGCGCAGGAGGAACGGAAGCATGGAGCCAGCGAGACTGCCCCACAAGACGATCCCGATCAGCGCAATGCCGACGGTCAGAGCGACGAGGAACCAATGCTCGCCGTATGAGCCAAATAATTTTGCCCAAAGCGTGATGCGGATGAAGCCGATCGTTCCAAGAATCGCTCCAAGCGATAAGCCCGAAAGAATCTCGCGGCGCATGACGCGCCACCAATCTTTTAGTTTGACTTCGCCCAGCGCCATGGCGCGGATGATCAGCGTGGAGGCTTGCGAGCCTGAATTGCCGCCGCTTGAAATGACGAGCGGAACAAAGATGGAAAGGACGACCGCCTTCGCAATTTCGTTTTCATACCTGCCCATGGCGGTGGCGGTGAGCATTTCGCTCAAGAATAGAATGACCAGCCATGTTGCCCGTTTCCGCACCATTGTTGGGATGCCGATCTCAAGGTACGGTTCATCGAGCGCTTCGGAACCGCCGATCTTGTGGATGTCTTCTGTTGCCTCTTCTTCGGCTACATCGAGGATGTCGTCTACTGTGACGACCCCGATCAAGACCCCGTCTTGATCGGTCACGGGCAAAGCGTTGAGGTCGGCGTCTTTGAACGTCTCCACTGCCATCTCGCGGTCGTCTGTCGCTTTCAGTGAGATGAAACGCGAATCCATGAGGTCTGAGATGCGCGTCTTCGGCTTGGCAAGCAGGATCTGCCGGATGCGCAGGTCGTCTACCAGTTTGCCTTTCCGATCGATCACGTAGACCACGCTCATCGTTTCGCTGTCCATTCCGTAACGGCGGATGTGGTCGAGCGCGTATGAGACGGTCCATTGGGGGCGGACGCGAACGAAGTGCGGCGACATCAGGCGTCCTACTGTGTTTTCTTTGTAGCCGAGGAAATGCGACGCTCGCGCTCGTTCTTCCGGCGCAAGCAGACTGAGCAGTTGCTGGGTTGCGGGGGCGGGAAGTTCTTCGAGCAGGGATGTGCGGTCATCGTCCGACATGTCGTTCAAAATGCTGGCGGCATCGTCGTGCGCCATCGCCTTCAGCAATTCCGCTTGGCGTTCGCCGGGCAGATACGCGAAGACCTTCGCCGCTTGTTCGCGCGGCAGAACGCGGAAGAGAACCGCCTCTTTCTGAGCCGACAACGGCTCCATCAGACTGGCGATGTCTCGAGCTCTCCAGTTCATCGTCTGCTTGCGCAGGGACGCGAAATCGCGCGCCTCGATCAAGGCTTCAAGGTTTACGCTTTTCATTTCTGCATTCATACATACACCTCCATGGTTAAAATAAAAACCACCTTGGAAATTCTCCGAAGGTGGCGAAGGTTCACGCGATGGCGGGCAGTTCGATCAAGCGCGGCATAAGAAAAGACACGGCGCGTCGATACAGCCCGGCGGAATCGGTAAAAATCGCGGTTCGGAGAGTTTTAAGCGCAAGAGAGTTGGGCGCCGTAAAGGAACATCGGCATCCAAGGCGGTCTCTTCCTTTCTTTGTACGCTGTGAAATAGGTTCGTCATAACTTGCTGGGTTATACTCCCGCGCTCGTTTGTTCGTCAAGGGGAGAAGATGTCAATTTAATTATGAGTTCACAGGCGGCAGATACTTCTCGCGCAAACTTTCCATATGATGGTCCACGTGACCGACCAGCATATAGATCAACGCCCGCGCGCTGACGGGGTATCCGCTGGCGGCGCCGACTCGCAGCGCGGCTTCGTCGCTCATGTTTTGGATCGCCAGAATGTTGGCGCGGCGCAGATGTTCGAACTCTTGAATTAAATCTTTGATCGGGTGCGAATCAAACCCCGCCTCGCGGACATAATCATTTTGCTCGAAGCCTGGGAGCGGAGTTGCATCATTTCGTGAGACGCGCAAGAGTCGGTACGAAAAGACGCGCTCCACATCGTTGAGATGTCCCATCACTTCTTTGATGGCCCATTCGTTTGGCGCGTCGCGGAAGAGGGCTTGTTCATCCGAAAGATTCCCAAGCGCGGAGTTGATCTCGTCAATTTGTTGTGAAAGCGCGGTGAGCACATCGCCTTTTGATGCGGCGCGTTGTACATAACCCGCATAGAATTCGGCGTATTCGTCTGAGTTGGGGGATGGGAGTTTGTTCATGTGAAGTCCTTTGTTGGATTATAGTCCATTGGTTTTATAATCGTGGCATGAAAGACGTCATTGCACAAATAATCGCTGATCCCCGCTATCAGAAGAACATCGAATTTGGCGAACCGCGTTCGGGTCATCCCGAAGGCAAGGTCAAATTTCATATAGCCGAGTTGGAAGCGAACCTTGAAAAACTCGCGCCGCGAATTTCGGATGAGCAATATTGGAAACTGAAATTCCTCATCCATGTTCACGACACTTTCAAAGCAGAAGCCATGCCCGACTCGCCGATCTCCAGCCCGAACAGTCATGCCTCCCTCGCTCGAAAATTCGCCTCCGAATTCACCGAAGATGCTGATTTGCTAAATATGATTCAATTCCATGATGTGAATTTTTCATTATGGAAGCAATTTTCCGCAACAGGTTCCTATGATATGGAGCGGTTTCAGTCTCTGTTGGAAACGATCAAGGATTGGGATTTATTCTTGATGTTTCTTGTCCTCGATGGCGGCACAAAGGGAAAAGATCCAAACAAAGTGGCATGGTTCATTGGTGAAGTAAAAAAGTATAAAGAAATAACGGAGTTTGAATGAAAGTCGATTATCCAACTTTACCTTTCGCAAACAAAAAGAAATGGGCAGACTGGCTCGCCAAACAGCACGGCAAGTCTGTGGGCGTATGGCTGAAACTGGCGAAAAAGGATTCTGGTATCGCCACCGTGACGTATGACGAAGCGGTGGAGTCCGCGTTGTGCTATGGCTGGATTGACGGACAAAAGAAAGGTTTTGACGACAAGTATTGGCTTCAGAAATTCACACCACGCGGACCGAAAAGTATCTGGTCGAAGATCAACACGGAGAAAGTGGAACGTCTGATCAAAAGTGGTGAAATGAAACCTGCGGGACTCAAAGCAATTGAAGCCGCTAAAAAAGATGGGCGTTGGGCGCAAGCTTATGACTCGCAGAAAAATATTTCAGTCCCTAAAGATTTTGAATCTGCGTTGAATAAGAATAAAAAAGCCAAGGCTTTCTTTGATACCTTGAAAAGTTCTGAAAGATATTCGTTTCTATTCAGAATTCACACAGCAAAGAAAGCAGAGACGCGCGCGAAACTCATTCGAAAGTTCGTTGAAATGCTTGAAAAGAACGAGAAGGTTTACTTGTTCAAGCCTTCCACTTGACGCATCCCCTCAACAAGAAGATAATCAACCTCATGGACGACAACGAAATCCGACAGATCGTGCAGAACGTGGTCAGGAAGATGACTGACACGCCTCAAACCGACCCTCAGCCTGCCTCGCCCGTAGGAAAGCGGATCGTCGCCCTCGGCGCCGATCACGGCGGATTCGAGTTGAAGGGAATCCTCAAAACCGAAATCGAGTCGCTTGGCTTCGTTGTCATGGATGTTGGCACGAACAGCAAAGAGCCAGTGGACTATCCCGACTTCGCCCATTCCGTCGCGCAGATGGTAGGGACGGGTCGCGCGTGGCGCGGGATTATGATTGACGGCGCGGGCATCGGCAGTTGCATCGTGGCGAACAAAGTACCCAACGTCCGCGCAGGGATGGCGTATGATGTTTCGTCCGCATCCAACAGCCGTGAGCACAACGACACGAACGTGCTGACCCTCGGCGCGGGCTTGATCGGGGTCAATCTGGCGAAGCAGATCGTCAAAGTCTGGCTCACTACCGATTTCGGCGGCGACCGTCACACAAAGCGCGTGGATAAGATAAAATCGGTGGAGAAGATGTATCTGAAGTGATGTTTGCGTAGCGGGGTTTCCCCGCCCAAATATTTTGAATCAAACAAATGGGGCGAGATGACCTCGCCCCTACAAGACCAACCATGACAAAACCCGACCCAAAACTTGTTGAACAACTCGTAGAAATCATCACGCATGAAGTGCTTGCCGCGATGATGGAAGATGAAACGCGCGCCAGCAACTCTGAAGCCTATCACTGCAAATTCGATTGCGCGGATGGACTTTGCGTGCGCCTGTGTTTCGATCATGTGGGCAACGTCGTCAAAGCGGGGGCTGAGAGAGTCTCGTCTACGCTGGGAGCGATTCCGCAGGAACAGGCTATCGCAGGGATGATTGACCACACACTGCTCAAGCCTGATGCCACGCAACAAGAAATCGCTCAACTTTGTTATGAGGCGCGGAAGTACGGATTCGCATCCGTGTGCGTGAACCCGACATGGGTGAGTCTGTGCGCGGAACTCCTCAAGGGTTCGGATGTCAAAGTCTGCACCGTGATCGGTTTTCCGCTCGGCGCGACATCGTCTGAATCAAAAGCGTTTGAAACCGAGACAGCCATCAAGCAGGGCGCGACGGAGATTGACATGGTGATCAACGTCGGCGCATTGAAGGCGCGTGATATTGAAACGGTTGCGCGAGATATTCGCGGCGTGGTCAAAGCGGCGCACTCGCATGGCGTGATCGTCAAAGTGATCATCGAAACGGTATTGTTGACCGATGAAGAAAAAACCATCGCGAGCCTCACGTCGAAAGAAGCGGGCGCGGACTTTGTCAAAACGTCTACGGGATTCGCGGGCGGCGGCGCGACTGTCCACGATGTGGAGTTGATGCGCAAGGCGGTCGGTCCGCAGATGGGCGTGAAGGCGTCGGGCGGAGTCCGCACGTTTGAAGACGCGCAGAGTATGATCCAAGCGGGCGCAACACGCATCGGCGCGTCGGCGGGGGTGAAGATCATTCAAGGTCCGAGCGACCAAGTTGAAGGGAAGAAAGAAGCGAGCTCTTCATCCGCAAAATATTAATAACCGTCCCGCAGGTTTGCACGAGTCGCATGATCGCTCGATGAATCCTGCGGGACGTTTGAATGAGGTAAATCATGCTCATCGCAAAAGTGATCGGCACAACGGTATCCACCATCAAAGACGAAAAATTGCACGGGCGCAAATTGCTCATCCTGCGGCAGTCCGACGAAACGGGCGCGGTGTCGGGCAAGCCGTATGTGGCTGTCGACACGGTGGACGCGGGCGTCGGCGATCTGGTGCTCACCGCGTCGGGCTCGTCGGCGCGGCAAACGAACATCACAAAAGACACGCCAGTGGACGCGGTCATCATGGCGATCATTGATACGCTCGAAGCCGATGGAAAAATTACGTTTCGAAAATCATGAAAAAATTTTATACCGATAAAGATATCGAAGAACTTTTTCACAACGGCGTCAAGTCTTTGCAAATCAATGACGACGTTGTGTTGACCGATCTCGCCTTTGAGAAAGCGCGGGCATTGGGATTGCTCGTGGATGATTCTCCGCCCGCCGCGCCTGTGCGACCTTATTTATCGGATGTGAAGCCGCGTCCTTCGACGGGGAAATCTGATTCAGTTTCTTCGGCATTTCACCCTCTCCCCTCGGGAGAGGGCAGGGGTGGGGGAGCCCCCCCCCCCCCCCCCCCTCCCCC